>SXPO01000020.1 GCA_005793285.1 Nitrospiraceae bacterium | reverse complement strand
TGCGACGTTCGCCGCAGCGGCCTGTTGAATCGACGCCGTATCACCGATGTCGAACGACGGCATGCCGCAACAACGCTGTTCCGGCATGACCACATGGACGCCGTTCTTCTCCAGCACCTGAACCGTGGCCTTCCCTACATCGGACGCTTGGTAGTTCACGAGGCAACTGCCGAACAGCGCTACTTTTCGCGCCCCAGCTTCTGCCACCTGCGCCTCGCCACGCCTGCTCCACCAATGAGTAAAGGTCTCGGATGAAAAATGTAGGACGTGACGATCCCGATGCACCCCTGCAATGGCCTCTCCGATCACACGGACGATACGAGCCTTGAGGAGCCGGTTGATCAGGGGAGCCAGCGCACTGCCGATCGTGCCAAGCACATCCGTCTTGATCAGCCATCGATCTCGCCAGGATACACCCCTGGTCGCAGCCAGATGCTTTTTCCACGCGATCATCAGACGTGGAAAATCCAACGCATACTGATGCGGCGGCGTATAGGGGCAATGGTTGTAACAGAGCTTGCAGTAGTAACATTCATCGACGATGCGGTGGTGATCGACCTGCGTCAGCTTGGCGACGTTGCCTTCGTATGAATCGATGCCGTCAAGCAGTGTATTGAACGAGGGACAGAGGTTGAAACAACGGCGGCAGCCGTCGCACACTTCATAGATCCGCTGCGTCTCCTTCTGGAGCCTCGTCGCGTCGATGGGGTTGAGCAAATTCAAGCCGTTCACAGCTCGTATTGTCCCTTGGGCTTCCCCCTGAATACAAGATCGAAAAAGAAAAGGGTGGACTAGGTTGCCCTAGCCCACCCTCGCATTGGCATGAATGGAATGGCTTACCCCTTCAGACCGTCAAGCCCCTTCTGGAACCGATTGGCATGCGAACGCTCGGCTTTCGCCAGCGTCTCAAACCATTCGGCCAACTCGGCGAACCCCTCATCGCGGGCAGTCTTGGCCATTCCCGGATACATCTGGGTATACTCGTAGGTTTCGCCCTCGATGGCGGACTTGAGGTTCGTTTCGGTATTGCCGATCGGAACACCGGTCGCCGGGTCGCCGACTTCCTTCAGAAAGTCCAAGTGGCCGAAGGCATGGCCGGTTTCGGCCTCCGAGGTGTCGCGAAACAGCCCGCCGACGTCAGGATAGCCTTCGATATCGGCGCGCCGCGCGAAATAGAGATAACGCCGGTTAGCCTGTGATTCGCCGGCAAAGGCATGCTTCAGATTATCGTGGCTCTTCGTTCCTTTTAAGCTCTTGCTCATGTTGTCCTCCCCGTTGTGTATGTTCGATAAAGGATCGACCTGATAGATGAGAAGGTCCTATGCTCGTTTGAAAGTGCTGTAAGATAGCGCAGCCGTCATAACCGGTTCAAGGGCTTTTCTTGTCTCATATCCGGGCGGCTACATCCTCTGACCCGTTACCGTTACCTCGGGCAAGTATGTTAGACTTGCCCTCCATTGATTCGAGTCCACCCATGCGTTGTGCCTATGAGAATGACATGACGATAGGATTCCGTCTCTGGAGCGGTCTCATAGCGTACACCCTCACCGGCTTCGCCGTCATCTTCTCAGGCTGTGCGCATGATACCTATCAACATCGGGCGGACATCATCAAGGATCATGTGGCGGGTTTCTACTCCCACCTCAAAGCCAATCGGGTAGGGGCCGCTGTGCATGAGAACCAACGGATCGAAGCCATGGCTGATGAGATGGCGGACACGGTCAAGAAACGCGCGCAACTACAGGGGACGTCTCATGCCGAACGGGAGTTCGCGCTAATGAAAACGGCCAGGGAAACAGCAGCACAAAACTGGATTGCGCTAGGCCGGTACTTCACCATTAACCAACAAACCGACCAGGCCCGTGCAACCTATCAACGAGTGGTTGAAACCTATACCAATCCGACGGAACAGCCATACCGGGAACAGGCTGCGCGAGGGCTCAAAGATTTGACCATCCTGTCCCCATCCCCCAGTCAAACAACTCCTTAGTTTGGTGGTCGACATGATCATGATATCGCCCTGCGCGAAGACAACCTCCTGACGCCGCCTGCATGCCTATGCCTGTCGGAATCTTCGCTCTCCTGCTGATCCTTTTGACCGGATGCGTTCACCGCATCCATGTGAATCCGCTTCCCGCCGGCCCCGCTGCAACGACGATTCCCAGATCGATCCAGATAACAGTCGGGCCGCTTGCACTCGAAGGCGCAGACCATCGGCCTGGGATTACCTTGCTGGAATGGCCGCACCAGGATCTGAGTCAGGCCATCGTTCGGTACACGCGGCGGCGGGAAACATTCGGTTCAGTCTTCACCAACCCCGCCGACCTCACGCTCCACATCGCGACGAAGTTGGCGCTGGCTGATCGGCGAGGGCGCTATCACTACCACATCCGTATGCAGGCGGAGATGCGCGAGGGGAACCGGCTCATCAAAACGTATCTCGCCGAACAGACCGCGGCAGGGTCATTGGCGCGCTGGGTCACGGCGTCAGACCGTGACCCTATCGAATCGGCGCTCCAATTGGCGCTGGATGACGTATTTTCCAGGATCGAGGCGGACCACCCGCTCTATACGGACAGAATCGACATCCCCGTCAGATAGTAATAATCCAACCTGTTTCAGGCCTGCACAAAAAATCGGCGGCTCCCCGTCTGCCGTGATCGTCGGGAGGCCGCTGAGAGAATCAGGCCTTTTTTGCCAATCTGATGGGCGCTGCGACATATTCCGGACAATCGAGAAGGAGGGACTGATCGTTGAACGGCACATCGAAAAACTGACAGTGATGCCGCTTGTCTCCGCTCTTATGCGCATTCGGGCTGAAATGCTGGCACGAGACACACATACGCGCGACAGGGATCTCTCCCTTCAGCTGCAGCACTCGAATGAGTTTCACCAGGACTGATAACAGACTGACCTGTTCTTGCACCGTCAGTTGTTCTGTCGCAGCAGCCAGAATCTCCGGCCATCCGCTCGAAACCTTTCCAGCCTTCTCCCCCAGAGCCGTGAGATGCACCGTGACAATACGGTGATCGGCCTCCTGCTGGCGCCGGCGCACAAGTCGTTTCTCCGCAAGTGTCCGGATCACTTCGGACGCGGTAGGCAGCTTGACCGTCAGTTCACGCGCAATCGTCGAGACCATAGCCGCCTGATTGGGACAGGATCGGAGATACGACAGGACTTGCACCTGCAACGGACCGACTCCCTTTTTCCCTTGCCGCCTCCAGGCTCGGCTTTTCATCGCCAAGCTGATTTTCGAGAGCCCCGTCACTAAACGATCGGGAAGGCTGTCTTGTCTCATCTTTGCCGTTGAAGCCATGGTATCCTCACAGTTCGGTTTGAGTGGTCTCAGCAGAATGTAGTGTATTGCGCACAGGTCTTACCCGTCAAGCCAAATGCATTCCATCTCAACAATAGTCGCCGCCAAAACGTTCATGTCACCCGTCCTTTCTCTTGCCGGTGACGCGCCGCGGTTCAGCCGATGCCGGAAAAGCGCGTGCGAAAGGTCCCTGGGGAAAGTCCGGCCAATGCGGCGCAACGGCCGAGTCGGTCCGGATTGTTGAAGTCCTCCTCGGTCAGCCGGATCATATAGTGCCGGGCGATATGGTAGGACTGGGAACCGATATCCACTATCCTGGCTTTCGCCTGCCCCGTCACCGGGTCCAGCACCTGTTGGAACGGAATCGGCGTGAAGCGCCCGTCCTGGATCGAGACCATCGCCGCCGTGCCCCCATCGAGCACACACTGGGAAGCCGCAATAGCCGCGATCCGCTGATGATTTTCAACTAAGGTTGTTCTGATCTGTTGGGTTTATCTGATCGAGCAGAGCGGCAAACGAAAGAGGCGAGGCAGACAACACAAACGGAATACACCAGAGGGCCAGGCTCTGGAAAGAGCGGCATCTCCCAAGAGCATAAGCGATTCCCCCTTTAATTCCCGGCTGCGGCGGTCCATCGCGATTTTCGGTTTATCCTCCTGCATCGTCCGACTATCTTATGGTACCCTAGACAAGGACTTGTTCCGGACCACAAGCGCGCCGCCGAAGGGGATGATCATGAAGATGCTTCACATTGTCTGCGGGAAGAGGTTTGAAGACGAGATCATTGCACTATTTAAGGAACGAGGGCTCAACGGCTATACCGTTATTTCAGGTGTGGGAGGCAG
>SXPO01000191.1 GCA_005793285.1 Nitrospiraceae bacterium | reverse complement strand
CGGTCGAGGGATTCACTGATGAGACGATCGCAGATTTGAATCGGGTCACTCTTTCCTGCCATGAAGATATCTTGAATGTCGTTGTCTTCTAACATCTTTGTCAGTCCGTCTGAACAGAGCAGTAACAGATCTCCTGGGTCCAATGGATAGGACGAAATTGTGGGGGTTATGAGTGCCGACATGCCCAGCGCCTGAGTGAGGACATGCCGTTCAGGATGTGTCCGAGCGGTTTTTGGAGTGAGGAGGCCACGATCGAGATATTTTTCAATCAGCGTATGGTCGCGGGTGAGTAGCGTCAGCGAACCTGATCGGAACCGATAGGCGCGGCTGTCGCCAAGATGGGCGAGATGAGCCGTATGGACTTCCGCCCTGTCAATGTAGAGCAGTACAATAGTTGTACCCATACCTCTGAGCCTGGGTTCCAGCTGGACCCGTCCCAAAATCGCGTGGTGCGCCTGCACGATCGCATCGGCTAAGAATGCGGGAGGCGCGGGGTGTCCTTGCCAGACTGTATCGGCTGAGAGTTGAGCCTGCGCCGTAATACTGGCAATGGCCGTCTGCGCGGCGATCTCGCCGCCTACGTGGCCGCCCATTCCATCCGCAACGGCCCACAGCCCTAGAGGGTCAAGTGCGGCAAACGCATCCTGGTTCATAGCGCGAACCAAACCAATTTCGCTTCGGCCGATGCCGACCCAGGTGTTCATCGTGAGGGTGAGCTATGAAAAGTTGGTGTTGTTGAGGCAGAGGAGGATGAGACCGGGCCAAATTGCAGCATCATCTCCTTATAGAGCAGCGAGGCGAGAGGCGCAAGGCTTTCCGTATCGGCGGCATTGTAGGCCAGCAACAGCTCGAGCGCGGTGCGATCTCCCTGCCGCCACTGTGCCCACAATCGCACGGCATCCATGCCATTGAGGCCGCACAGCGCAGAGTCCCGTTCGATGCCGAGTTCTCGCTCGAGGTGTTTGAGCCCTCCGCGAAGCCCTAGACGGCGCGCAGCCAGACAGAGATCAAAGTGGGGCATGTCAAATCGGAGCTGAGGAAATGCAGCGCGTAGGAAGGGCACATCGAAGACGGTGCCGAAGAAGGTCACGAGCAGCGTACAGTGATCGAGTTCGGCTTGCAGCCGATTCGTTGTCAGCGTGTCTCCCTGAACCAGAGTGGTGGTCTGTCTGTTTCGATGGAGACCAACGACGGTCACGGCGTTCGCTCCGTCATGAGGTGTCAGCCCGGTGGTTTCGATGTCGAGGCAGAGGAGCCCGGACCGGCAGGTATCATAGAAGCGCCAATGATCGCGTCTGTGCAGTCGCGACGCGAGTGCACGCAGATCGCCTGCCTCATACTCCGATTGCGCGAGGGCGAGTTCACGATCGTACAGGGATTTTCTGTCGGGAGACAGTCCGGCAATGCGGGGTTGTTTCAAGAAACGCTGCCAGTCAGTTACCCCCTCTTGCCAGAATCGGCGTTCGGTCGTGGGCCCGATTCCTTGTAGGAAGGTGAATGTAGAGGTCAGCATTGCGGGGATTGTAGCCTTGATTTCGCGCAGGAGACAAGCTAGAGTTCGCCCGTGCGCCAGCTAGCTGTGGGCGCGATGTTCGGTTCACGATTTATATCAATGCCATGACCCAGTTGCCGAAACGTATTCGTATCACGGTCGGGGGAGTTCGACTCGAAGCGGAACTGAAGGGGACAAAAACGGCGGCAGCGGTGTATGCGGCGCTGCCGGTTCAGGCGCCGATCAATGCCTGGGGGGAAGAGTTCTACTTCAAAATTCCCGGCGTCACCGATTACCGGGAAACCGCGACAAATAAAGTCCAAGTCGGCGATATTGCGTATTGGGGAGCCGGTCAGGTGTTGGCGATTTTTTTTGGAAGAACGCCGATGAGCATGGGAAGCGATCCGGTTCCTGCAGATCGGGTGAATGTGGTTGGGCGGATCGTCGGGGATGCGACGCAACTGCGTCGGGTCATGGAGGCCGCTACGATCACGGTTGAGCAGGGGTAGGTATCGTGCGTTTGTCGAAAGAACGTGTGCGGCATATGGCCGAGACTGTGGCGGGACGTCTGGAGCAGGATGGGCACATCAATCTGATCGGCGACCGCAAGGCATTCATCGATGCGTTGAATCGCGTCATGACAAAGGATCTGTCCCTGGAAGATCGTCTGAATGCGGAAGTGCGGCAGATGCTCACTGCCTACGAAAAGCAGATTGAACAGGGCCAGGTTGATTACCAGAAGATGTTCCAGATGGTGAAGCAGAAACTGGTCCGTGAACGGGGCCTCATCTTATAAGACGTGACCCGTGAAGCGCATGCGAACGACGAGATACGAGCGACGGACGACCCGGATCGCATGTTGAGCGAAGACAAGATCAGCCATCTCTCCCACGTCATTTTGAATGAGATCACGCGCCATGCGGCCGTGAAGGTGACGGGGGATGAGGAGCGGGTGTTGAAAGCGGTGAAGCGCGTGCTGGCCGACGAATTGGCCCAGGAAGGCGAGATCGATCGAAAGGTTCGAGCCAAATTGGCTACCTATTCTCGCGGCATCGTTGAAGGAAGTACGGAGTGGGAGGTGCTCTACCGCAAAACATTCGAGGAAGAAACACGGAAGCACGTGAAGTGAGGAACCGGCGATGGGAATACAGATAAAGCAACTCATGATTCTCGGTATGATCCTGATGCTAGTTGGAACGACCGCCTGCGCCTCGAAGCGCAAACCGCTGGTCCCGCTGTCGCTGGCTGACCCCGATGTGAAACCCCAGGCGGTGGTCTTGACAGAGCAGGGGACGCAAGCCTATCAGGCAAAACAGTTCGAGGATGCCAAAAAATACTTTGAACAGGCAGTCGCCGTCGTCCCTCAGTCCGGTCAGGCCCATTACAATTTTGCGCTGGCGTTGATCGCCCTCGGCGATGCGGAAGTAGCGCGGCGGCATTTTCTCGACGCGGCGAATTTGGCGCCCGGGGACCAGGTCATTTGGGATTCTCCCGCGTTGGCGCCGTACGGCGATCCTGACACGAGGAAGCGCACGAAAGACCGTCCCTATGGAACAGAACGGCCCACCTTCGGCAATATGCCGCGACAAAAATAAGGAATGACACATGTCCAAAGACATTGCAGTGGGCCAAGCAGCGCCTGAACTGTCCATCCCGGACCAGCATGGCAAAACGGTGCTGTTGAAGAGTTTCAAGGGCAAGCAGATCGTGCTGTATTTCTATCCGAAAGACGACACGCCTGGTTGCACGAAGGAGTCCTGCGACTTCCGTGATGTGGAATCGCAGATTTTGCGGGCAGGCGGCATGATCGTGGGGGTGAGCCTCGACGGGAAGGCATCGCATCAAAAGTTTATCAAGAAGTTTGGACTGCCGTTTCCACTATTGAGCGACGAGGATGCGGCCATCTCCAAGGCCTATGGTGTGTATAAAGAGAAAAGTATGTATGGCCGGAAGTATTGGGGTATCGAGCGCAGCACATTTGTCATCGATGCTGACGGAAAAGTCAAAGCGATTTTCCGCAAGGTGACGGTCGACGGGCATGCCGACGAGGTGTTGACGGCGCTCAAGGCATAATTCGCGTCGTTCGTGAAGCGCATGACCATTCGCTTCCGCATTGTCTCAGTCCTCCGTTCCATTCTCCTCGTCCTATTCGTATCGGCGCGCCTCTGTGAGGCGGCGGAAAGGATTGCCGCCACCATTCAGGTCAAGGATGCGCTTACGGTTCCAGGCCAGCCGGTAGCCATTGACGCTCAGCTTGAGGCCAATGCTGTATCGAAAAATG
>SXPO01000190.1 GCA_005793285.1 Nitrospiraceae bacterium | reverse complement strand
CCCACATATCCTCGGGTCACCTTCATGGACATATTCAATGCAACAGTCGGGCTGCGTCTTTGGCAAAATAGGAGAGAATGAGATCGGCGCCCGCCCGTTTGATCGCCAAGAGCGACTCCATCATCGCGCGCGATTCATCAAGCCAGCCTGCCTGTGCTGCAGCCTTGATCATGCTGTATTCGCCGCTCACCTGATACGCGGCAATCGGAAGGAGTGTTCGCCTGCGCGCAGCCGCAATAATATCCAAATAGGGCATGGCCGGTTTCACCATGACGATATCGGCGCCTTCCTCGATGTCGAGATCGATCTCACGAAGAGCCTCGCGTGCATTGGCCGGATCCATTTGATAGGACTGCCGATCGCCGAATTGCGGACTCGAAAAGGCCGCATCACGAAACGGCGCGTAGAAACAGGAAGAGAATTTTGCCGCATAGGCCATGATGGGCACATCCGAGAACCCGGCCTGATCCAGCTCATTTCTGATGGCCGCAACTCGGCCGTCCATCATATCGGACGGCGCCACCATGTCGGCGCCGGCAGCGGCATGGGTGCGGGCCATCGCTCTGAGACAATCCAGCGTGTCGTCGTTGAGAATCTTGCCGTCTTTGACGATGCCGCAATGCCCATGACTGGTATACTCATCGATACAGACATCGGTAATCACCATCAAGTTCGGCGCCTGTGTTTTGACCGCTTTGATCGCCCGCTGCACGATGCCGTTCGGATCCAAGCCGGCGCTGCCCCGTTCATCCTTCTGTGCCGGAATGCCGAATAGGATGATCGCCGGAATGCCCAGCGCATCGAGCTCGCCGGCTTCTTTGACCAACAGATCGATCGACAGCCGGAACTGTCCTGGCATCGAGGCGATTTCTTCGTGCCGCCCCTGCCCTTCGACGACGAACAACGGCGCAATGAAGTCAGCAGGAGACAGCGCGGTCTCCCGCACCATCCGCCTGAACGACTCATGTTGCCGAAGCCGGCGAAGCCGCTGGATTGGAAACGCCATAGTACCCTATCTCTTCCGAGGCAAATTGGTTAAGAATACGACAAGATCACGGACGGAGATCACCCCGACCAACTTGCCCTCGCGCGTCACACCAAGATGGCGAAGATGGGACTTCGCCATCAAATCATTGGCGTCAAGCAGCGTTTTGCCCTCCTCAATGGTCATAATGGGGGCTGACATGATTTGTTCCACCGTTGTCTTCGTCGCATCCGCTCCGGCAGCGACGACCCGTCGCATCATATCCGTGTCCGTCAAAATTCCAATGATTTCCCGTTCGTTGGTCACAAACAAGCTGCCGATCCCCCGGTCGCGCATGATACGGGCGGCCGTCTGCGCATCGGTATCCCGCGGCACGGTAATGAACTTGTCTCGTGGAATCATGAATGACTTTACTGGAACCATGCCATTACCTCCTTATAGATGTCCTATGACCCTCTGCTTTATGCCCTGCCCGGCATAACCTGTTTCTGACGTCCTGCATCATAATAGCGACCAATCGCGTCCACCAGAGCCGGGATCGTATTCTCCCTCGGCATGATCGAAACCGTCAAACCAAATTCTTCAGTGGTCCTGGCCGTGATCGGTCCGATACAGGCCACCAGGACGGATTGCAAGAGCGGTCTCACCCGCTCCATACCGCCGAGCATCGTGACAAAATTGCGAACGGTCGACGAGCTCGTAAACGTCACGACATGAATCTGCCGATCAGACAGCTGCCGGCGCCACTCCTCTCTGTCCTCGCTTGGAATGATGGTGCGATAGACGGTCACCACATCGACATGGGCACCACGGGCTCGCAGTTCGTCCGGCAATAACTCACGCGCCACCTCTGCGCGTGGAATGAGTATGCGCGCCTGCTTCAGATCCTGCCCTCCCAAGGCCGCAAGCAGGCCTTCGGCTTGGTAGTCCGCCGGCACGACATCCGCCTGGACCCCAAACTTTTCAAGCTCCTGAGCCGTACGAGGACCGATAGAGCACACCTGCAGGCCGGCCAGACAGCGCGCATCCAATCCCTTCGCGCGCAGGCGAGTCATGAACCGGTCTACTCCATTGACGCTGGTAAAGATCACCCACCGATAGCTGCCGACAGAGCCGATCGCCCGATCCACAGCAGTCCAATCCTCCGGTGGAACGATCCGGATAGTCGCTGCTTCAACGGGCTCCGCTCCATAAGCGGCCAATTGCTCAGCCAATTCCGACGCCTGCTCCTTAGCTCGTGTCATCAAAATACGCTTGCCGAACAGCGGCCGACGCTCGAACCAGTTCAATTGCTCCCTGAGTCGAACCACATCACCCACCACAATCACGGTCGGCGGCTCCATTTTGGCTGCCTCGGCTTTCCCCACAATATCGGCAAGGGTTCCGACCACCGTCTGTTGTGCTGCTCTGGTTCCCCAGCGAATAATCGCCGCCGGTGTGGCGCTTGACCGTCCCTCAGCCGTTAAATTGGCGACGATCGCCGGCAGATTCTTCATACCCATGAGAAAAACCAAGGTGCCATGGCTCGTTGCAAGTCTTGGCCACTCCACCCCCGTTGAGGGCTTATCGGGGTCTTCATGCCCCGTGACAAACGTGACGGTGGAGGCCAATGTCCGATGCGTCACGGGAATACCGGCATAGGCCGGCACCGCAACGGCAGCCGTAACACCGGGGACCACTTCAAACTCAATGCCGGCCGATGCCAACACTTCCGCCTCTTCTCCTCCACGCCCAAATACAAAGGGATCTCCGCCCTTGAGCCGCACGACGGTGTTGCCCTCCTGCGCCCGCTCGATCAGCAGCCGGTTGATTTCGTCTTGCGCCGGATATTTTCCTTTGCCGCGCCGCCCGACATACAATCGCTCCGCATGATCAGGCACATGGGTCAGAATGGCGGGATTGGCGAGATAATCGTACAAGACCACATCTGCCTGCTCAAGACATTCCTTCCCACGAAGAGTCAGCAGCTTGGGATCGCCGGGACCGGCCCCGACCAGATAAACCTTGCCGTTCAAGCGTGCCGCCGTCATCAGACTGTTCCGTAAATGTCCCGAAGTATCTTGTCGCCGCCTCGCGCCAGCAGCCGTTCAGCTAGCTGTACGCCCAGCCTGTGAGCGTCTTGGCTGCTGCCTTGAATTTGGTCACGAATGATTGTTGTGCCGTCAACACCGGCCACAAGCCCATCCAGTATCACTTGCCCATCAAGCAGCGTGGCATAGGCGGCAATCGGCACTTGGCAGCCGCCCTCCAACCGAGCCAGGAATGCCCGTTCCGCCATAACAGTCGTCGCGGTCGCGCGATCGTTCAGGCACTCTAACACTGCGCGCACGAACTGATCGCGGCTACGCCCCTCGATACCCAAGGCGCCTTGTCCGATCGCCGGCAAACTGACGACCGGGTCAAGATACTCGGTAATCTCCTGCGCCCAATCCAACCGATGCAACCCGGCTGCTGCCAATACGATCGCGTCGAACTGCCCTTCCTTGAGTTTTCTCAGCCTCGTATCCAGATTTCCTCGTAGCATCTCAATCCGGAGATCGGGCCTGGCATTCAGCAGTTGCGCCTGCCGGCGGAGACTTGCCGTGCCAATTGTGGCCCCTTGTGGAAGATCCTTGAATGAGCGCCCGTCGCGGCTGATCAATGCATCCCGCGCATCCTCGCGGGCAGGCACGCACAGAATGTCCAGCCCTTCGGGCAACTGCGCCGGGACATCTTTCATACTGTGGACGGCCAAATCGATCTCACCGGCAAGCAAGGCTTCTTCGATTTCTTTGACGAAGAGACCTTTCCCCCCGATCTTCGCCAACGGCACATCGATGATTTTGTCGCCGGACGTCTGAATCTTGTGGAGCGTCACACGCACATCGGGCGCGACCGCATGAATGCGCGATTGGAACCATTCGCTTTGCTGCAGGGCCAGTTTGCTTCCCCTTGTTCCCAATGTTAGGTTCGAGCGTCGGCCAGTAGGTATAGACACGCGCACAACCTCCTCATTCTTACACAGTCGCGATCAGCCCGCCCGTTTGCGAGCCGACGGCTCCGGCTCCTCGTGCGCTGATTCAACAGACTCAGAGGAGAGATACCGCGACCGGTTCTCGCGGTCTTCCCCTTCTGAACCTTGCGTCGAGGACTGGTCCAGTTGGAAAAATCGTCTGGCCGCTTCGACGAACGCAGGCCCGTTCGACGAGTTGACTTCGGCCTTGAGTGTCACCATCGTGCGATGGATCAATTTATTCACGATCGAGGACGCCATTCCTTCGACTAATTCCCGGTCCTGTTGAGAGAGATGACCGAGACGGCCCAGCACCTTTTCAACTTCCGTCTGTTTGATTTCATCGACCCGGCTCCGGAGCGCTACAATAGTGGGAGTCACCTCCAGCGCCTTCATCCACTCGATCGTGGCGCCGACTTCTTCCTCCACCATTCGTTCTGCCTTTTCCGCCTCCTGCAGCCGCTCCGCTCGATTCTGCTCGACCCGGTGTTTCAGATCGTCGATATCGAACAAAAAGGCATTATCGATATGCCGAACGGCCGGATCGATGTTCCTCGGGACGGAAATATCGATCAGAAACATGGGATGGTTCCCACGTTTGTCCACCGCCCGCTGCACATCTTCCGCACCGATCAGATAGTGCGCGGCGCCGGTTGACACCAGTACGATGTCCGCCGCCGCCATCTCGTCCTTGAACTGGTCGAACGGTACCGGCGCGCCGCCGAACTTGTCTGCCAGATCGATCGCATGCTGCGGCGTCCTCGTCGTGATCCGCACCTGGTGGACACCCTGCGCAATCAAATGCCGCGCCGCCAGTTTGGCCATTTCGCCGGCGCCGACCAGCAACACGGTTTTCTCATCGAGGTTCGAGAAAATCTTCTTGGCCAGCTCGACCGCCGCATAGCTGACCGACACCGCCATCTCGGAAATCTTCGTCTCAGTCCGCACCCGTTTGGCTACCGAAATGGCTTTCTTCACGACTTT
>SXPO01000189.1 GCA_005793285.1 Nitrospiraceae bacterium | reverse complement strand
CTTCGTAACAGTCGTCAAGCAGTCGGCCCATCTCAGCGCCGGGCGGCATGCCCAATTCCAGCAAGTGGCGGCCCATGATTATTGGGGCGGGGGCCTGGGTCTCAACCTGTATTTTGCGCGCGCGGTCCAGCAGCCATTCGCCAGCGGGAAATCCGTCGAACGGCTTCGGCGGACGCCCTGCGTGATCAGCCCGCGCCACACGCACCAGGCAGTCGATGCGTCGCACTTGTCTCGCCAGGCGGCGCACGGCGCTGTCGGAGGCTTGCGCGTCGTACAGCGCGCGGGGCCTGAGGTGGCATTGTATGAGAGGCACAACTTCGTCGATCACATTCTGTTGGTTCGTCAGCCGTTCGAGAAAGCGTCTGGTCGGTTCCGCTCCTTCCTGTTCGTGCCCGCGTGAGGTAATTCGTCCATTGTCGATTCTGGTCGTCAAGGGTTTGCCGAAGTCATGACAGAGGATGGCGAGCCCGATGATGAGATCCTCTTCTCGCCGGCCGGTCCGTTCCCCGGCGAACCAGTCCAAACAGTGTAGCGTATGGATCCAGACGTCGCCTTCCGGGTGCCAAAGGGGATCTTGCTTACAGCCTTGGAGCGCCGCCAGTTCCGGATAGAAACGGAGCCAGCCGGTATTGTGCAAGAAGGTGAGCCCCAGCGACGGCTTGCTCCCTTGAACCAGGAGCTTCTTCCACTCCTCCCACAGCCGTTCGTTCGGCTGTCCATCTTGAGACAACGTTTTGCATAGTTCGACCGTCTCCGGTGCGGGAGTCAGCTCAAATCGTGCGGCCAGCTGCATGCCGCGCAAGACGCGCAAGGGGTCTTCAGTAAAGCGATCTGATGCGTGGCGCAGCACATGGGCGGCCAGGTCGGCTCGGCCGTTGAACGGATCGCAGAGTTCCAGGGTATCGGGGTCCCAGGCCATCGCGTTGATGGTGAAATCGCGGCGGGCCAGTGCTTCGTCGATGTCCATGTCGGGATCCGCCTGTCGGAGCAAGCCTGATACGGACCCATGGTCCGCGAGGAGGCGAGAGGGAATAGAAATATCGACGGGCACGCCCGCGAGCTTGAAGACGCCAAAGGCCTTTCCGACGAACTGAACGGAAAATTGTTCTTCCAGCAGCGCATGGAGGCGTCCCGGAGGAATTCCGAATACTTCAAGGTCCAAATCGCGCGGCTGACGGCCCAGGGCGAGATCGCGGACCGATCCTCCTACCACCCAGGTCCGTCCGCCGGCCCGGCGGATGATCAGTTCAATTTGCCGGAGCGTTCCGGCCAGCGCGTGGTCTTCGATGCGAAAACGAACAGGCATCAGATCTCCACATCACGGAGGGACTTCGCCGATTCTTCCGGCGAGACCGGGTTAATGTAGAAGCCTGTGCCCCATTCGAACCCGGCAACCTGGGTGAGCTTGGGAATGATCTCCAGGTGCCAGTGGTAAAACTCGCCGGTCCGTTCGTGCAGTGGGGAGCTGTGCAGCATGAAATTGTATGCGGGGCGGGCAAGCGCCTTGTCCATGCGCCGGAGACATTCGGACAGGATCGGCGCGAGGCATTCGAACTGGGACTTCTGGCTTTCCTCAAAATAACCGGCGTGGCGCTTGGGTAAGATCCACATTTCGAAGGGAACCCGAGGCGCATAGGGGGTGACACAGACGAATTCCTGATTTTCGGCTACGACGCGGTCGCCGTCGCTGAGATCTTGCCGGAGGATGTCACAATAGATGCAGCGCTCCTTCTGCTCGAAGTGGGCCCGGCAACCGTCGATTTCTTCCTGGACACTGGTCGGCACGATTGGGAGCGCGATCAATTGCGAATGGCTGTGTTCCAGCGTGGCGCCGGCTGAGGGGCCGTGGTTTTTGAAGACGAGGATATAGCGAAGGCGCAGATCTTTTTTTAGGTCGATGATGCGATCCCGATATGTCCGCAGCACGTCTTCGATCTTTTGGGCCGGCAAATCCGCGAGGCTGTCCTGGTGCCCTGGTGATTCGATGATGATCTCGTGCGCACCCACGCCGTTCATTCGGTCGTACAGTCCGACGCCTTCCCGTCCGATATCGCCCTCGACTTGAAGAGCGGGAAACTTGTTTGGCACCACACGCACGGTCCAGCCGGGCGAGTTGGGCTCGGCTGGCTGCGGCCGGTACGCCATGATTTCTTTCGGCGTCAGCCTTTCCTGTCCCGGGCAAAACGGACAGAGAATCGAGGACACCGGTTTGGCCGGCAGTAACGGGACAAAGTCATGTGGCCGGCCGCTCCGATCGGTGGAGATAATCACCCAACGGTCTACGATGGGATCGCGTCGTAAATCAGACATCGCTTCCTCCTACAGGCAAGGGGTGAGGGGAAAGAAAGTCCACTCTTTCCCCTTTACCGATTGTCATACTCGCCACATGGCGGCGTCGAATTCCGGCCCTGGCAGGGTCAATACCGCAGGCCGCTGATGCGGGTAACGGGACACTTCAAGACCCTGCTCGATAATGACGATCGACATCTGTACGTCCTGTTCAGGTTCGAGCCGCAGATCTTTCCAGGGGAGGGCCAACTCCAACACGCGGTTGAGGCAAATGGAGCGGTAGCGCCCGATCTCCATCCACGCGTCCAGTCCGGTTGCGTGAGACAGCACAAAATGATCAGGGCCAGGCGGGTCCAGCGCGAACGCGAGCCGAAACATATGGTGCTGGTTTTGCAGCATGATGTCCACGCGCATGCCGCGGTGCCGCGCCTGTGCCGCTTCGTCGAAATCGAACCGGAGGGAAAGCCACTCATGGCTCCAGCAGAATCGGACGCCGGTGAACAGCCCGTCGGCTTTCCACATGGCGCCCAGCGGCGGCTGCGTATTGATGGTCCCTGCCCCGCGCCATTCGAAAAAATTGGTCACCATTCCATCGATCGTCGGAGACAGCAACGAGCGTGGCTGAATGACGCTCTCAGTCTCAGGCACGAAGACTGCCGTGCAAACCGGCTGGCTCAGCTGGTCCGGCGGTGTCAGGCCCATATGCGTCCACACGTTGCGAAGATGCGTTCTGAACAGCCGATCGAATTCCGATTTGAAGTCTGTCTCGAAATCATCACCGTACCACCAGAACCAGTCGCTGCCCTCGGCGGCGTAGAGTTCGTTCCATGCCGCCTGCCCGCGGTCCGGCGGAAGATTCGGTGCGAGGGTTGCGAGGCGCGCTCTGGTGTGGCCGAGGAGATCCCAGCCTCGATTATCCTCCTCATGGCCGATCCAGATTTTATAGTCGGTATTGATCCATGAGCCGGAATGTAGGCAGGACAGATGCTGTGAGGGAGGAGCCGCGGTCATCGCCTCGGAGACGGTCGTGGATTGGACGGCGACATTGTGTTCCTGATCCAGGGTGCGTTGTGAAAACGTGGAATACAGGAGGGAGAGAAATCGCTCGCCGCCGTCGTGGTAATGCTCCCAAGGATTTTCTCCGTCCAGGATTATGCCGATGACGAGGTCCTCCTGTGCCGTCTCCCGGATGATGTTCCGCAGCCGCCGGAGCACATCGTCGGCGGCTGATTCCGGCGTCGTCTTGTGGTACACAAATCCGAACGCGTCGGATATCTCTCGGTCTCGAAACAGCATGGTCAATTCCTGCCCGGACAGTCCCTCCCGATAGAACCGGTAGAGCGATCCTTGCCGATTCCATGGCCGCCCCTCCAACTCCATCGAACGGGCGAGGATGCCTTCATCAGTCGCCAGCCAGCGCAGACCGGCGCCATGGATGAGGGGGAGCAGCTCAGGGCAGACCGACCCTTCCGATGGCCATAAGCCTGCCGGCGCGCGGCCGAATGTTTTGCTGTGAAAGTCGACGGCCAGCCGGAGTTGTGCCTCGGCATCTTCTGGGGCATGGAAACGAGCCGGCAGCGGGAGATCCGGCCTGGTGCGCCGGGTGAGGTCGGTATCGATGACGAGTGGGAGAATCGGGTGAAAGAAGGGCGTCGTCGTGAGCTCGATTTGTTCCCGTTCTAAAAGCTGTCGATAGAGAGGGACGATTTTGCGCATGGTCGCGAGTTGGAGCGCCAATACTTCCTGTTTCTCCTCTTCCGTAAAGCCACGATCCTTGTTGCGCAGTGCGGCCAAGCGGGGATAGTGAGCGACGGCGCCATATCCAAACCAGGCAAGATTGTGCCAGACTTGCAGATCCAGAAAATCCTGAACGGAAAACCGTTCAGTCAGGCGTTTAAGATCCTGTCCCTGTATGTCTAATCCACGCTTCACCAGCAATTCATGGTAGCGCGGGTACGGACGCACCATCGTGGCCCAATTGGCGGAAAAGAAATGGTGGATCAGAAAGGCTTGTTCTTCGCCGGTCAGGTCTGCTGCAGGCCGCTGCGCATGTTCGAGAAAGAGATCACGCACGGCGCCGGTACCGATCTCTTGTAATTGCAACAGAAGCGACGGGGTGAAATTGAACGTTGCATGCACGGCTGGAAATTGCTCCAGCAGGTACGCCATGTCGTAGTAGGCTTTGGTCGCATGGAGCCGCACCCAGGGCATACTGGCCGATCCAGCCACCGGATCGGTGTAATAGGGCTGGTGCATATGCCACAGGAAGCAGACGTGGGCGCGCTTCATTGGGGGAATAAGTCCATTGTTGGATAAAGTATGTCATAGGGATAGGGGGCGTGCAATCAATGGTGATATTTGCCGGCGCCTTCTCGCTGGAAAGGAAAAGCAGTGAGCACATTTCTCCGATACTGGATACCGGTGTGCGCCTATGCCGGACTGATTTTCTATTTGTCGTCGCAGCCTCATCCGGAAGACGATCTTCCGTCGTTTGTCTTGTCTTTCAGTGACAAGGTGCTGCATGGGGTTGAATATGCGGCATTGGGAGGGCTGTGCTATCGGGCCTTGTGCCGGGGGACGAACGAGTCATGGGGAAACATGGCCTTGCCTCTGGCCGTTTTCTTCACGTCTCTGTATGGGGTTAGCGATGAAGTCCATCAGTCGTTCGTGCCTTTTCGAGACTCGAGCTGGCTCGATTGGGTAGCTGATACCATCGGCGCGGCCGTCGGCGCGGCGGTTATGTCTTGCCTCGACAGTCTGTGGCCGGTGAGTTCGGCATCGATCATACGCAACAAACGCTGATCGATTGAGCGGTCTTCGTGACAAGTTTGAGGACCCTCGCTATAATCCGCCCCCTATGACGACAGTGAATCCTGCTCCTCCCAAAGCTCCGCTTGCTCCACCGGATCAAACGCTTGTAGCGCGGACCGTCGAAGCCCATCTTGCTCCCGGCGTGATTGTGCGAGGGATGACGCCGTTGGCGGGGGATGCGTCTAATCGGCGCTACTATCGCGTGGCTCTCACAGGAGGGCTTCCTCATTCCCTGATTCTGATGCAGCTGGCCGAGCCGGAAGCGTTCAAGCAGTCCGAAGAGGCCGTAAGCGGCGCCACACATCGGATTGCCGAGTTGCCGTTTCTCAATATCATGTCGCATTTGGCGAAGGCCGGGGTGTCGGTGCCGACGCTGTATTGGTACGATCAGGCGGCCGGACTGTTGTATCTGGAGGATTTCGGCGACGTGACGCTGGCGGAAGCGGTCAGCTTGGCGGACGTGTCTGGTTTGGAATCCCGATACAAACAGGCGATTGACCTGTTAGTGCAGATGCAGCTCAAGGGCGCAACGCCTGCTGACCAGGGGTGCCTGGCATTTCACCGCAGTTTCGATGCGCCGCTGCTCCTGTGGGAGTTCGATCATTTTCTGGAGTATGGCATCGTGGCGCGCCAGGGCAAACCGATGTGCGCCGACGACTGGATGCCGATCCGCCGCGAGTTCGAGCAGATTGCGGATCTGCTGGCCGGCCAGCCGCGTGTCTTCGTGCATCGGGATTACCACTCGCGCAACCTGATGGTTGATGGAGCGCGGCTTGGCGTGATCGATTTTCAAGACGCGTTGATGGGGCCGTCGACGTATGATTTGGCGTCGCTTTTGCGGGATGCCTATATTCAGCTCGATGAATCGCTGGTCGATGCTTTGGTGGATTACTATCTCGATCAGTTGGCCGAGCGGCGCTTCGCGTGGGACAATCGCGCCGCATTTCGACGTCTGTTCGATCTCACCAGCATCCAGCGTAATCTCAAAGCGGCCGGGCGTTTTGTCTATATCGATCGCGTCAAAGGCAATCCAAAGTTCTTGGCAGACATTCCTCGTGTGCTGGGTTATGTCAAACGTAATCTCCAGAAATATCCAGAGTTGGAGACGCTCCGAACGCATCTCACTCCGTATGTGCCTGAATTGCAGTAGCCAGTGAGGGGTAAGGGGTTAGGGGTGAAGAGACAAAGAGACCATCAGCCGACGTTCTCCCCTTACTCCTCACGCCTCACCCCGTACAGTTTGCCATGAAAGCCATGATTCTCGCGGCTGGGCTTGGAACCCGCCTCAGACCATTGACCAACAGGATGCCCAAGCCGCTGCTTCCTATCGGCGGGACGCCGCTGATCGTCTGGAACTTATTGTTGCTGAAGCGTCACGGGTTCCATGATGTGGTCATCAATCTGCATTATCTTGGCCCCATGATCGAACAGGCGCTGGGTAACGGCTCGCAGTTCGGCCTTCGCATTATCTACTCGCGTGAGCCGATGATTCTTGGGACCGGCGGGGGGATCAAGCAGGCGGAGCCGTATTTTTCTGGTGAACCAGTGCTGGTGCTGAACGGAGATACCCTCGTCGAATTGGATCTCACTGCGCTCTGGGCATTCCATCACACAAACCAGGCAGCGGCGACATTGGTGTTGCGGGAAGATCCCGATGCCGCCGGCTGGGGGCTGGTGGAGGTAGGGGCGGAGAATCGGATCGTGCGTATTACGGGAAAAGGCCTTTCACCGCCGGTTCCGGCTATCCCACGGATGTTTGCCGGAATCCATATTGTGAATCCCAGGTTGCTGCGGGAGGTGCCGAAGGGCGTGGCGTCGTCGATCATCGATCCCTATGTGGCGGCTATCACGAGAGGCGATGTGGTGCTCGGGTATGATCTGAAGGGATACTGGTCTGATATCGGAACCGCCGAACGGTATGGGCAGGCGGAGCAGGATGTGCGAGCAGGGTTGATACGATTGGACGATCGGAAGCCTGCCGCGGCTCAGGCCTAACGGCTTGCGCGTAAGCGCTTTCTTACTCCTGCCTGGATTTGTGCTGCTTGATCAATCGAAGTAGATAGGTGCGTTGAAGCTTGAGAAATTCGGCGGCTTTCGTCTGATTGCCGTTTGCCTGCTCAATGGCACGATCAATGATGTATCGGCCGTGCTCATTCATGGATTCGTGGTAGGGCACGTCCAGATATGACAGGGAGTTGTTGTCCTGGGCGCGAAGTCCCGCGTCTTCCGGCAGCAAAGCCAGCACCGCCGGTTCAATGTAGTCCGTGGGGCTGAGGACGACGGCGCGGGCGATGACATTGTCCAACTCACGGATATT
>SXPO01000188.1 GCA_005793285.1 Nitrospiraceae bacterium | reverse complement strand
GCCCCGCGGGGGGGCGTCGAAGTCGTAGGGGATGGCGTCTTGGGGGCGGTTCTGAAAATCAGGAATGGGAGGGTTCTTGGTGATCGGCAGCTCCGCCGTCTGGGCGGCGGTTCCCGCCAGGCAGCAGAAGACTATGCAGAGCGCGATGACGCAGGCAGGCATGGCTTTTCGTACACCGGTGGATGGGAGCTGTCAAGGAGAGGGATAGCCGTCAGCTATCAGGGAGCGCCCGTTGCGGCTGTTTCCCGCCATCTGCTAGAATCCACACTTCTCGCGCTAGTCCATGGGCTCCAACCGGGATTGTATTATGTTGCAAGACGCAGACGCCTTACCGCAGCTCATCGGCGACTATAAGCCGGTCGATCAATGGCAAGTCCATATCAATACGCTATTCTATCGCTTTCGGGGCGATCAGATCCGCAGTTTCTATCAAACATTTGCCTCGGCCGACTATCGGCTGGCCCATGCCCTTGCGGCAGATTACTTCGAAAAAGTCGTGAAACGCGACAAAGCGTCAAACGCCAAACGTCAAACGTCAGGCGAGGGGAGTTCGCTTCCATCTCTGACCGTCATGGAGTGGGGCCCTGGCAATGGCAACCTTGCCGCCTGCTTTCTGAGCCATCTGAAAGTTCTCGATAGAGACGGCACGATCTATCCCCGGGTCCGCTATCTGTTGGTCGATTGGGAGCAGTCGGTGCTTGATGCTGCCGTGGCCCATCCATTGCTCGCGCCCCACCTGGGCCAGGTGTCGATCCATCGAGGGACCGTGGATCGGCTCGAAGGGGTTGCGGATGGGAGCGTGGACCGCATTATGTGCAACGAACTGTGGAACGATCTTCCGACGAAGCTTCTGTCGCGCCAGGCGAACGAGCTGGAGGAAGAATTCCTGCGGCCGAACTTGAGCGAAACCCTTCATGCGAACATTTCAGATTGGGCGACCTTTGTCCGGGCCTTCGAGGCCATGGATGTGGAGACGCTCAAAGGCTTCCCTCCCTTCCTCGACGATCTGGTGTGGGAGCGGGAATATCGGACGGTCGAGTGGAAAGAGGTGCCCTACCGGAAGACGATCACGGAGTTCCTCAAGCGGATCGATGAGCAGGTGGTCGTTCCCGTCAATATGGGGGCCTATGCCACGATTAAGGAAGCCAAGCGTCTGTTGGCGCGCGATGCGATCGGCTTCAGCAGTTTCGATGCGGGCACAGAGGATATGGCGGTGTTGAACGATCCGGAGAAGCCCTGCTACGGCCAATTCGGCGGCCAGCAGAGTTTTATGGTCAACTTCGCCTTGGCCGAAGCAGTAGCCAAGCAGCTGGAGGTCGGCTCGATGGCCATCGAGAGCCAGCGGGAGTTTGTGGGGCGCAGTTTGGGGACTAACGTCTTGACCCTCATGGACCTGATGGCCACTCATCCCTCCGCCGGCACGAGAATGGCGCCCTGGGAGCAGGACCGTCTGATGCTCAAGACGCTCCGCGCTTTGAATGAGACTTACAGTAGTCCCTATGCGCGTCGTCTGGACTTTCCGATTCCGTTGGAGATGCCGCCGGAGGCGCGCGACGTGTTGCAGGCGCTGGTATCGGCGTTGAAACCGACCGGTATTCCTGACACCGTCGCCTATCTCACGGAAGAAGAGTTGACGCTGGCCTCGAAGGATCTTGAGGATATCGGCTACGATCCTCAGTCGTTCATGATCGCGCTCACCGCGCCGCCGAGTCCGGTCGATTACTTCCACGCGTTCGTTCCGCCTCGCTGATTCTTTCCGGGAAATTTCCCGCGCTCCGAATTTCCACTTGACTAATCATTTGTTCTTCGATAGCCTTCCCCCCGTTCGGGGAAGGACTCCTTCTTGTGGCCGAAAAAAAAACAAGCGGATGGCATCTCAATTGAACGGGATAGTTTAGAAGGGCGAGCAGTGAGCGCAGCCCCTCGGTTCCGTTCATCATATAATCACGCAACGAGTATCACGAGGCACTGATGTTTGGATCATTCGGATGGATGGAATTAGTGCTGATTCTGGTCATTGTGTTGATCATTTTTGGCGCCGGCAAGATTCCGCAGTTGGGCGAGGGGCTCGGGAAGGCGATCAAAGGATTTAAGAAGAGCGTCAACGAAGTCGATGCCATCGACGTGACGCCTCCACCGTCCGATGCGCCGGAAGCGCAGCCGACTCAGATCGCGCAAGCGGCCCAGCAGACTGCGGCCACGGTTGAGGCAGCGCCGCAGATCAAGCAGGGCTAAATAAGAGGAGGACGTAAGGGTGAGGAGTGGGGAGCTAGGTGAGTTAGTTATTCGCCTTACGCCTGACATTTCACGTTTCACGGACTTACACGATGTTCGGATTGGGCGCCGGCGAAATTCTTATTATTCTGGTGATTGCGTTCTTACTGTTCGGCCCCAAGCAGCTGCCTGAAGTCGGTCGCCAGGTCGGGAAAGCGGTGAAGGGTTTCAAGGAAACGGCGGAAGACCTGCGGAAGTCGGTGGAGCCGGAACTGAACATGATCCAGCAGGAAGTGAAGATGGTCGAGCAGGACTTCCAAGCCTCGATCAAAGATGCGGAGGAGCAGATTAACTCTGCGGGACAGAAAGTGGAGCAGGGGTCTGGGCTGACGAATCAGTCCGGCCAATCTTAAAAGATGTGATAAGTGATCGGTGATGAGGGGGAAGATTTTTAGGGGTGAAGGCAGCGGCCTAGTGAAAAAATACTTGTTATTGCCAGCTGGTTTGGGCAGATTAGGCAAAGTTAGGGCAGGTTAATGAAGGGTGACGAAGGATGGAGAGCCGTGGTACAATGGTTTTTCAGGCCAAAGTAGAATAAGAGACGGTGAGTGAACGTGCAGGCAGTTGGACGTCAAGTCGGTCGTGTAGTGCCGGAGCGTGCACCGGTAGCGACTGTTATCCAAATCAACAGGAGGAACGCTATGAGAAGTATTCAGAAACGGATTGGGTGGGCCAGTTTGGCCACTTTCTTTAGTGCGGCTGTCATGGCCACGGGCATGTCGCTGGTGACGGCCCCGGCCCAAGCTGCGTTTGAATTGCCGGACGGTGAGAAGATCACCAACGTCCCTGCCATTCCTCGAGCGATTCCGCAGAAGGAAGCGTACGAACTCTATGATCCGAAGATTGGGAAGAATTTCGATCTCAAGAATTTCTGGCTCCGTGCCGACCTGCGCGTCCGTCCAGAAATGCGGAATAACACCTGCTTCGGTAGCGCCATGGCCGGGACAGCGGGGAATTGTAACGCGAGAAACACCACCACGACATCGAATGGAACCCGGGGGCAACAAAACGATCAGTTCACGCAGCAGATGACTCGGTTAGGCATCGGCTATGATGTGACGCCGGATGTGAACTTCTATATGGAGCTCATCAATTCATCTACCTGGGGTACGAACAGTAGCACTAGCAATGGTACCGCTGCCGGAGCAAATGGAGGCGCAGCTGATCCAGCCTTGAACCATGGCACCGTGGGCGTGCGGGCTGCATATATGTTAATCCGTAATTTTGCGGGCGTCCAAGGCTTGAGCGTGAAGGCTGGCCGTCAGTATATCGTTTTCGGCAACCACTCCTTGTTTGGCCATTTCGATTGGGCCAATACAGGATTTTCCCATGACGGTATCATGTTGAATTACAGCACTAAGGCTTTTGATACCTACCTCGGCTGGTTCCGCACCTCGGAAGGGGACACCCTTCAGGGGGCAGCGACGGGCAGCGTTCAGCAAAACCAGATTGGTCAGGTCAATGCTGGTGGCCGAGCTGGCGATGCCGACATGTTTATTTTCTACAACCAGATCAAGTCCATCCCAGGGTTCTTAATCGAGCCGTACTATATATTGTACAATAATGCTGGCACCGTTTCCTCCTCAGGCGCCCAGCTCAATGCGGCAGCTGGTATTGGACAGGCGAAGCACTCGAACCAAATTCGTCACACGGTGGGTAATCGGATCGAAATGCGCAAGGGCAATTTCGATGCGACTAACGAAATCGTCTACCAGTTTGGTTCCATGGGCGACCAAATGAATGCAACCGCAAGTTCTGGCTATGATGCTCAACGAAATCTCAGCATTAATGCCTGGGCCACTAGAAACTGGCTCGGTTATACCCATTACCAGTCATCGTGGAAGCCACGGTTGGCCTTCAACTTTGACTATGCCTCAGGTGATGGTCGTGCGCAGTGCGGCGCTGGTGGCCAGGGGACGTGTAAGACAGCCAATACGTTTGAGAACTTGTTCCCAACGAACCACATCCACATGGGCTACATGGACGTCCAAGCTTGGAAGAACATGGTGAGCCCTTCGGTGAATTTCCAGGCCAGGCCGACGAAGGATGATCATATCGAGTTCTGGGCAACCAGCCTGAATTTGGCCAACAAGGAAGACAACTGGTACCGTGGTAGCCAGGGTGCCTATGTCTACTCGAAGGTCGGCAACACCAAGACGCACATCGGTGACGAATTGGACGTGGCCTACACGCATATGTTTATGGATGGTAAGCTGGCGTTCCAGGCGGCGTATGGCCACCTCTTTGCGGGAGGCTATATCGCAGAGAACCTGGGCACGAGCCGAGACCAGGATTGGGCCTATGCGCAGTTGTGGGTGAACTTCTAAGATACAGTCGAAATATAGAAGCAGGGCTAAGAGGATCTCTCAGCCCTATTAACAAAAGAAAGCCCCGCGGGGAGATCCCCGGCGGGGCTTTCTGTTTGCCTTGCGGTTGGTTGTCAATAAGTCAGTTAGTCGTCTATACTCTATTCGCTCCACTCACGTTTCCCCATATCTGCATTTCTGAATAAATTCCTGTGGACGCTCTGACTACACAACTCAGTGAACGGTTTGGTTTTGCGACGTTTCGTCCTGGTCAGGAAGAGGTCATTCGCGCCGTGCTGGCAGGGCGCGACGTGATGACGGTCATGCCAACTGGGCAGGGAAAATCTCTGTGTTATCAGTTGCCCGCGACCATCTTACCTGGTTTGACCCTGGTCATTTCTCCCCTCATTGCTCTGATGCAAGATCAGGTGGCCAGCTTGAAGCAGCGGGGGATCAAAGCGGCGGCGTTTCATTCCGGCCTCACAGGCTCTGAAAAACACCGTGTGATTCAAAATCTCCATCAGAAGCGGTTGCAGTTGCTCTATCTGGCGCCGGAACGGATGCAGCATGAGGAGTTTCTCCAGCTCTTATGCAGCCTTTGGGTTTCGCTGCTGGTGGTCGATGAAGCCCATTGCATTTCCCAATGGGGTCACGATTTCAGGCCGGATTATCTCAAGATCGGCCGCTTTCGTCAGGCATTGACGAATCCTCCCTGCCTTGCCTTGACCGCCACGGCCACCACTCGCGTACAAATCGATCTCTGCAAACGGCTGTCCCTCCGTGATCCGCTCAGGTTAGTCACGGGATTCCGCCGGCCCAATCTTGCTCTGTCCGTCCGTCTTTGCCAGTCCCGCCAGGAGAAGTTGGCGACGTTGGAGCGGCTGGTTCGCGAGAGGGCACAGGGTACGATCCTGGTCTATTGCGCCACGCGGCGTGCGGCCGAAGAGGTGGAGGATTGGCTGGGACAGTCGCACCAATCGGTCGGCTACTACCATGCCGGTCTTTCAGATGAGGAACGGCAGCGCGTGCATCAGGACTTCTGCCGTGGGGCAGTGAGGATTTTGGCTGCGACCAATGCCTTCGGCATGGGGATCAATAAATTGGATGTCCGGTTGGTCGTCCACTTCGATACTCCAGGAAGTGTTGAGGCCTATTATCAGGAGGTCGGGCGGGCCGGTCGCGACGGACAGCCAGCTTCCTGCGTCCTGTTGTTTCACGAGCGGGATCTGGCCACACAGGAATATTTCATTCAACTGGCGGCAAAGGATCCGGAAGGGGCAGACCGGGCAGCGAGGATGAGAACCCTGCTCCAAGAGATGCAGGGGTACGTGTCCATATCGACCTGCCGGCAGCTCGCGATTCTCGATTATTTCAGCGACGAAACAGAGAAGGCCTTGGGCCCCTGCGGCCTCTGCGATCGCTGCGTGGCCCCGGTGCAACAGGTAAGGCGGGAGGTTCCCTGCGATGACGCGGCCTCCGCGAAGGCGGTCTTGATGACCGTGTCCTGGTGCGGGGGGCGGTTCGGTGTGAGCCGTATCGTCGAGGTGCTCCGGGGTAGCCAGTCGAAAGCGCTCTTGGCTTTTGGAGGGGAACGCTGTCCTACGTATGGAATCTGTCGCGCGCTGTCGAAGCCATCTGTGACTAGCCTAGTGAAGGGGCTGATCGAGTCAGGCTATCTCCAGGTCAAGGGGGCTGAGTACCCCACGATCGATGTGACAAGTAAAGGACAGGAGGTCTTGCAGGGGGTCGGTGTCGTCACGCTGAATGTTGTGGAGGAGCGCCAGAGAGAGGTTCCAGTGAAGAAACTCTCCCGCGAGAAGGCTGCGACCACGGCGGCTCTTCCATCATTGCCGGTGGACCAGCAGGTGTTTGACCGGCTCAGAAAACTTCGCACGGAGCTGGCAGAGGAAGAGGATGTCGCTCCGTTTGTTATCTTTCACGATAAGACCTTGAAGGCCATCTCCAGCCACATGCCTGCGTCGCCCGCTGCCCTGCTGGAAGTGCCGGGGATCGGCGAGCTGAAGGCGGAACGGTATGGCAGGCGGGTGCTGGCAGTGGTGAATGGGGAGAGGTAGCGATCAGCTACGGTAGTTCCCCCGCCTCTGCGAATCGCGCTTGCAGCTCCCCGTAAGTTTTCGTCACAGGAAACTGCGGGAACTCCTTAGGGAGGTGATCAGGCGGACAGAAGAAGAATCCCGCATGGGCCTCTCCCAACATGGCCGTGTCGTTGTAGGCATCGCCCGCTGCCAGG
>SXPO01000187.1 GCA_005793285.1 Nitrospiraceae bacterium | reverse complement strand
TTGATGATGCGCAACACTTCCAGCCCGGCAATGAGGCCGGCGTCTTTGGTTGCCTGGCGCTGGCTGTCGTTGAAATAGGCCGGGACAGTGATGACGGTTTTTGTGATGCTTTCACCAAGATGGGCTTCAGCCCGCTGCTTGAGTTCTTTTAGGATCATGGCGGAGATCTGCGGCGGGGAATAGGATTTTTCCCCCAGCGTGATCCGGATCACGCCGCCTCGCTCGGTCAATGAATAGGGAAAGTAGGCCAGTTCGTTCTGCACGTCCGCGAGGCCTTTGCCCATGAACCGTTTCACGGAATAGACCGTTCGTTCCGGGCTGCGAGTGAGGTGTTCCTTGGCTGAGTCTCCGACGATCAGGCCGTTGTCCGTCAGAGCCACCACAGAGGGGACCATGGTGCGCCCGGTGCGGCCGGGAATGACGCAGGGTGTCCCGTCTTGCATATACGCGACAAGCGAATTGGTGGTGCCGAGGTCGATTCCAACGATGCGTGGCATGTCCGTTATCCGATCGTGGCGGCGAGGTCGTTGACGATATTCTTCACGTAGGTCCGGTTCGAGAGAATCTCGCGCATCTGTTTCAGAAGGCGATCCCGTTCCGCACGGGCCTGGCCGGTGGCTTCGCCTCGGTCTTGCAGCGCATCCCAGTCGGTACAGATCCGTTGGAGGTGCTGTTCCATGTCCTGTTTGCGCTGATCCAAGGCCTGTCGCTCGGCCACAAGCTGCGCGAGCAGTTGTCGGCCTGTTTCGGAGGCGCGATCGCTTGCCCGATAGGCTTCAACCGTTTCTTGCAACTCGAGAATTTCCTCGAAGAGATCGCTCGGCGGGGATGTGCGAATGTCTTTCACCGATCCGGCCTCCAAGTCGAGTAGATACTCGGCGCGTTGAATCGGATCACGAAGCGTGCGATAGGCCGTGTTGAGGGTGGCCGCGTTCCCAAGGCTGATAGTCTGCTCGGTCGCGCTTTTGTTCTGATAGAAGTCGGGATGAAATGCGCGGCTCAGCTCGTAGAATTTCGCTTCCAGCTTCTTCAGGTCGATGGTCAACCGGCGTGGAAGACCAAAGCACGTAAAATAATCCGTCTCTTTCGAGACGGGCTGGACCTTCACGCAACGTTCGCAGAAATACTCACCGGACATTTCTGATTGGCAGTGCCAGCACATGCTTCTGGCCATCCGAAGATCGCGTGAACCGGTGTTGTGCGTGTGGTGATGATCCATATGTCACTCCGCCTATGTTGGCCTGACGGACAGCTGCGGGCCCTACCTGCGCAGGTTGCTGAACACGAACCGCCGGCTTCTGAGAGGTGAAGGTACAGACTGAGAGCAAGGCCTGGTCTGTGTGAGCCGACCGAATGCGCAGCACACAGGTTGTCTACGCCGAGAACGACTCTCCGCAGCCGCAGGTTTTATTGGCATTCGGGTTCACGAACTTGAAATTGCCGCCCATGAGATCTTTTTGGTAGTCGAGTTGCGTGCCCTGCAAGTAAATCGCGCTTTTGGCGTCGATGATTACCCTGACTCCATCGAACTCGAAGACCTGGTCGTACTGCCCGATCTTATCGTCGAAATTGATCGTGTAGCTGAGTCCTGAGCAGCCGCCGCCCTTGACGCCGAGGCGAAGCCCGCCGTTCTCGATGCCTTGCACGTTGATGAGCCGCTTGACTTCTTTCACTGCCGATTCGCTCAAGGTGACGACCGGCTCGGTCGTTGTCGTCGTTTCCGGTGTATCCATGGGCGCGCTCCTTCCCTTTGCCTTTACCCGTTGCCTTTGCGATGGAGTTATCAGGTGGTCTCTGTCTGGTCGGCCTTTTTCTGATAGTCCGCCAGCGCGGCCTTGATGGCGTCTTCTGCCAGTACAGAACAGTGGATTTTCACCGGCGGGAGATTCAACTCCTGCACGATGTCGGTATTCTTGATCTTCTGGGCCTCCTCGATCGTTTTGCCCTTGAGCCATTCGGTGGCCAAGCTGGAACTGGCGATGGCGGATCCGCAGCCGAAGGTCTTAAATTTGGCGTCGACGATCATATCGTCCTGCACCTTGATCTGCAGCTTCATCACATCGCCGCATTCCGGCGCGCCGACCATGCCGGTGCCGATGCCGTCTTCGTCCTTTTTGAAACTTCCCATGTTGCGGGGGTTATTAAAATGATCGACGACTTTATCGCTGTATGCCATGACGTCCTCCTTGTATATCTATCGCGTCTTGTCTGTTCAGTGAGCGGCCCATTGAACCGACTTCAAATCGACGCCTTCTTTAGCCATTTCATAGAGTGGAGACATTTCCCGCAGTTTGGTCACGATCTCAATAACCTTCTTGAGCGTGTAGTCAATCTCTTCCTCGGTGTTGAACCGGCCCAGGCCAAAGCGGATCGACGAGTGGGCAAGTTCCACCCCAACGCCGAGTGCGCGCAAGACATATGACGGCTCCAGTGTGGCCGAGGTGCAGGCCGATCCGGACGAGAGCGCGATGTCTTTCATACCCATCAGTAACGATTCGCCTTCGACATAGGCAAAGGAGATGTTGAGATTGCCCGGCAGCCGGTTGGTGGGGTGGCCGTTCAGATAACTTTCTTCCAATTCCGCCATAATGGCCGCTTCGAGCCGATTGCGCATCGCTGTCAGGCGCGTCGTTTCCGTCGCCATTTCCTGTTCGCACAATTCACAGGCCTTGCCGAATCCGACGATCAACGGCACCGGCAAGGTGCCGGAGCGCATGCCGCGTTCAGGCCCGCCGCCGTCCATTTGGGCGACGAGCCGGACCCGGGGACTTTTTTTCCGCACATAGAGCGCGCCTATTCCTTTAGGGCCGTACATCTTGTGGGACGAGAACGACATGAGGTCGATGCCCATGGCCTGTACGTCGACGGGAATTTTCCCGACACCCTGCGTGGCGTCGCAGTGAAACAGCACGCCTTTTTCCTTCGCGATCTTGCCGATCTCCCGGATCGGATTGATTGTGCCGATTTCGTTGTTGGCCAGCATCACGGAAATCAGGATGGTCTTGTCCGTGATCGCGTTCCGCACGTCGTCGGGGTTGACCATGCCCTGTTTATCGACTTGCAGATAGGTGACCGTCGCCAGACCCTTGGCTTCGAGGGACTTGGCCGTGTCGAGCACTGCGCGGTGTTCCGTGGATGACGTGATGAGATGTGAGCCCTTTTCCTTGTACATCTCCAAGATGCCTTTGAGCGCAAGGTTGTTCGATTCCGTCGCGCCGCTGGTGAAGACGATTTCTTTCGGATCGGCGTTGATCAATTTGGCAATTTGCTTGCGGGCCAGCTCCACCGCTTCTTCCGCAGCCCAGCCGAAGGCATGGTTGCGGCTGGCGGCATTGCCGAACTTTTCGACAAAATACGGAAGCATAGCGTCTAGAACCCGTGGATCCATCGGGGTGGTCGAATGGTTGTCGAGGAAAATCGGAAGCTTCATCGGTCGACTCCTTGTGTTGACGGCGACTGAATCGTAATCAGCGGCGTGCCGCCCATCATGTCTTGCAGGGTCATGCTGTTGAGCAATTGATAGATGCTGTCCTGCACCTTCAACAGCGGCGTGCGGATGTTGCAATGTTCCCGTTGCATGCAGAAGTCACCATCTTTTTCATGTGAACAGTCGGTGAGTCCCAACGGACCTTCGATGCTTTCGAGAATCTGCGCGATCGTGATATGGCTCGCGTTTCGGGCGAGCAAGTATCCCCCCTTGGGGCCGTTATGGCTCTCGATCATGCCATTTTTGGAGAGAGCTTGGAGCACCTTCGCCAACAGTTCTAATGGAATGTTGTATTCTTCGGCGATCTCTTTGGTATTCACGACGCGCCCCGGGGTCACATCGCCGAATTGGACGGAGGCAATGTGTTGGAGCGCCATGAGCGCGTAATCAGCTTTTTTTGAGATTTTCAACATGACTATTGCCGATCAATACTGTCGGAGACTATAATGATCTCCGATCAAATAAGTCGGACTAAAGATAGCACGCAGAATTCAAGGCTGTCAACATGATGATCCAAGCACCATTGCCCGTATGAATCATGCGGACTAGAGTTGGGCTGGTAGTAAGAAAGGAACAGGTCGATGGGTGGGACAAATCCCTATATTGAAAAAGCCGAGTATGACCTCCCTAAAGCCGCCTATACCGTCACCTATATTCAGCCGGATGGGACGGTCACGAAAGTTGCGGTAGATCCGGCCAGAATTCCCTATGGTCCAACGGGACTTCCTGGCAGCCTGCTCGATATTGCTATGGGGAACGGAGTGGACTTGGAGCATGTATGCGGAGGGGTCTGTGCCTGCTCAACCTGCCATGTCATGGTGAAACAGGGGCTCGATACCTGCAATGAAGGCACAGATGACGAATATGACCAGCTCGACGAAGCGCCAATGACCACATTGCATTCACGGTTGGGATGTCAGTGTGTGCCCAACGGCACCAAAGACATCGTGGTCGAGATCCCGGCCGTCAATAAAAACCTCGTTCGAGAGGGACATTAGAGAAGAACCTCACGATGAACGGTTCACGATTCACGAATAACAATTTTTAGTCGTACGTTTCCGTCTTCACCTCCTTCCGGTCATAGCCCGTTTCGACGAAATACCCTCGTAGGGGCCTCACGAATCCCTTGGTCCCGCAGAGCATGGGAATAACCTTAGATCGGTCGTTCACGCGTTGGCGTAGCCTGTTCATGGTCAATGCGACGGCGGCCTCTTCGCCGGAGGCAACCAGCGGAAGGTAGCGAAACGATGTGCGTATGAGGGCAAGCGAAAGCAGTTCTTGGTGGTAGAGCAATTCATCTTCTGCCGGTCCGACGGCGATCAGGAGAACCGGCAGGGTCTCGTGGTGAGCGTGCAAGGCTTTGAGCATACATCGAATCGGAACCAGACCGGTGTATTGGGCGATGAACAGCAGCTCACGATCGAGCGGTTGAGGCAGCACGAAGTTGCCGTAGGGGCCGGATAACAGCAATTCGTCCCCGGCTCTGATCCGGCCCAGATAACCGGACCCCAATCCTTGTGGCACCTGGTCGAACACCAGGGTCAGTTCGCCTGAGGGCGATGCCGGGACTGCCATGGAATAGGCGCGGTTGAGAGGCGGCTTGGAGCCGACCGGCAGCTTCAACGACACCCATTGCCCCGGTTGGAATGTGAGTTTCTGTATCGTGGGAAGAAGAATGAGTTGACGAACGTTGGGAGTGAGATCGGTCACGGAGAGCACCCGAGCTGTCTGCGTGAATTCCGCCATGCCCCTCCCTTCTGAGGCTTTCATATCAGAAGGACGCCCTAGATAAAAGACAAAATAGTCGTGAG
>SXPO01000186.1 GCA_005793285.1 Nitrospiraceae bacterium | reverse complement strand
CTTTTCCCGCCGTACTGCCCTTTGGCCAGCTTCAACCGTTTGTTTCTCCGATGTCTTGTTTTCGGTCCGCCTTTTGCGCGAGGCATATTCCATACTCCTTTTCGTTCTAAAAGAACTCCCTGTGCTGAACGATCAGCGTGGGAGCAGCTGCTTCAATACCGCGGTGGCCGTGGCATCGACGATCGCCGTGCCGCCCAGGCGGCGCTTATGGTCGTGTCGCTTGTGGGATAACAGATGGCGCTTGCCCGCTTTGCGCCGGACGATCTTTCCGCTTCCCGTTTTGGAGAATCGCTTACTGGCGCCTTTGTGCGTTTTGACTTTCATATCATCCATTCCTTTGGTTAGCCGATTACTGCGTCACATTCGTCAATTTTTCGGCGCCACGATCATAATCAAACTGCGTCCCTCCATGCGAGGGGCATATTCGATCGTGCCGCACTGCGTGAGCTCTGTGATCACCGAATTCATCACCGACCGGCCCATTTCCTGGTTGGCCATTTCGCGGCCCCGATAAGTGAGGGTGACTTTGGTCTTGTTACCCTCTTCCAAAAACGTTTTCATCTGCCGAATCTTGATTTCCAAATCATGCTTGTCTGTGCGCGGCCGCAGCTTGACTTCCTTCACCTGCGTGGATTTCTGATGGCGCCGGTTCTGATGATCCTTCTTGCTGAGCTCGTACTTGTATTTGCCATAATCCATGATCCTGCAGACCGGCGGCACCGACGTGGGGGCTACTTCGACCAAGTCGTAGCCGCCTTCTTGTGCTTGGCGAAAGGCATCCGGTGTGGGAAGAATGCCGAGTTGCTCTCCCTCTGGGCCGATGACCCGCACTTCCCGGACCCGGATTTCACGATTCACGCGCAGTTTGGGAACGATAAGCCACCTCCTCGTATGAGTGTTAAATGTCCTGCCGCACGCGCGCAGTCTCGGCGCGCAATAGATCTACGACCTCAGTGACTGTCTTGCTTCCAAGGTTTGTGCCGCTTCGGCCTCTGACCGAGACAGTGCCGCCTTGGACCTCACGATCTCCCGCCACCAACATAAATGGAACTTTCGCCTTCTCCGCTTCACGTATCTTGAACCCGATCTTCTCGTTGCGGATGTCGGCTTCAGCCCGGAATCCTGCGCTTCTCAATTGCGCCGTGACAGCGGCTGCATAGTCGCGCTGGTTATCGGTGATATTCATCACCGTGGCCTGTACCGGCGCCAGCCACGCGGGGAACGCTCCTCCGTAATGCTCGATCAGAATTCCAAAGAACCGTTCGATCGAGCCCATCAAGGCCCGGTGGATCATGATGGGCTGATGGGCCTTGCCGTCCTCACCGATATAACTCAATGCGAATCGTTCGGGGTTGTTGAAGTCGACTTGGATGGTGGAGCATTGCCACGAGCGGCCCAGCGCATCCTTGATCTTGATGTCGATCTTCGGGCCGTAGAAGGCGCCGCCGCCTGGGTCCATGCGGTAGGCGATGTTCCGGCTCTTGATCGCCGCCTCCAGCGCGCTGGTGGCCAGTGTCCAATGTTCATCCGCACCCACCGATTCTTTGGGCCTCGTCGAGAGAAAGACTTCAAAGTCGGTGAAGCCGAATGTTTGTAAAATGAAAAACGTGAAGTCCAGCACCTGGCTGACTTCGGTCTCAATCTGGTCGGGACGGCAGAACAAATGGGCATCGTCCTGGGTAAAGCCGCGCACACGCAATAAGCCGTGCAGGACGCCGGTCCGCTCGTAGCGGTAGACGGTCCCCAATTCGCCGTAGCGGATGGGCAGATCCCGGTAGCTGCGGAGATGAGATTTATAGATCATGATGTGGTAGGGGCAGTTCATCGGCTTGAGCTGATACTCGCTGCCCTCCAGCTTCATCGAGGCAAACATGTTCTCGCGGTAGTAATCGAGATGTCCGCTGGTTTTCCATAGATCGAGGCGAGCGACGTGGGGAGAATAGACCAGCTCGTATCCGCCTTTGATATGCTGCTCGCGCCAGAAATTTTCTATTTGGAGCCTGATCGCCGCGCCTTTTGGGTGCCAGAGCACCAGACCGGGACCGATCTCATCCTGGACGGAAATCAAGTCCAGATCCTTTCCCACCTTGCGGTGGTCGCGCCGCTTGATTTCTTCCAGCCTGGCCAGGTGCGCGTCGAGTTCCGCTTTCGTCGGAAACGAGGTGCCGTAGACCCTCTGGAGCATGGGGTTGCGTTCGTCGCCGCGCCAGTAGGCACCCGCGGTGGTCAGGAGTTTAAAGGCGCCGATATGGCCGGTTGAAGGCAAGTGGGGGCCACGGCACAAATCCACAAAATCCCCTTGCGTATAGGCAGAAATCGGCTCCCCATCAGGGAAACTTTCGATCAACTCGACCTTGTACTGTTCGCCGCGCGCCCTGAAGAATGCGATTGCATCCCGTTTGGAAAACTCCCGCCGCGCGATCGGCAGCGCGCGCGTGGCGATGTCACGGGCGCGTTCTTCGATGCTGGCAAGGTCTTCCGGCGTAAACGGCCGATCATAGGCGAAATCGTAATAGAAGCTGTCCTCCAGCGCCGGACCGATCGTCAATTGAGCTGTCGGGAACAGCTCCTTGACGGCTTGCGCCATGAGGTGGGTGCTGCTGTGGCGGTAGACCTCACGGCCTTCCTGGCTGTCGAATCGGAGCGGTTCAATCGTTGCGTCTTCCGACAAAGGGCGTGAGAGATCCACAAGGGTTCCATTGACGCGTGCTGCCAAAATATCCGTGCCCAGGGACACCCCTAACGCAGACAGAGCGTCTCCCACCGTTTGGCCGGTCTGAATCTCTTTGCTGAGCCCGTCTTTAATCGCAATGTTCATCGTGGATGCGAGTCTGCTATACGCACAAAAAATGACAAAGGCACCCCGCCTCCGAGAGGTACGCGGATGCCTCAGCCGAGTGGTAGGCGCGGACGGTCTTGAACCGTCGACCTCTACCGTGTCAAGGTAGCGCTCTCCCCCTGAGCTACGCGCCTATCGTACAGCCGCGTATGCTAATATACGGTTGCCCAAAGTGTCAAGAAAAGCAAAGAGAAGAGGGCATCCACCCCATGTCATGAGGGACCGCCTTCTCTTTGTGAAATCGATCGTCGGCGGAGTTTACTTTACGGCCGACTTCAGCTCTTTGCCGGCTGAAAACTTGGGAACCTTGGCGGCAGGGATACGGAGTGCTTCACCGGTTCGGGGATTTCTCCCCATCCGTGCCTTGCGCTTGGAGATAGTAAAGGTGCCGAAATTGACAAGCGACACACGCCGGCCTTTTTTGAGCGAGGAGGTGACGGCTCCGGTGAACGCCTCAAGGGCAGTGCCAGCAGCGACTTTTGTGATCCCGGCCGAGGCGGCCATTTTTGCAATGAGTTCTTCCTTTGTCATCGAGTTCCCTCCTTGGTGGGTGTTGAAACAATAAGTCCGGATTGACAATGCCTCATGGATAGAGAGGCGCTACGCCAGCCGGCGTGTTTTGGCCCTCGTGCGTTTCAAAGGAATATGCAATGCCGCGATCTTTTTTCGCAATGTGTTCCGGTTCAGTCCCAGCAGCTCGGCTGCTTGAATTTGATTCCCCTGCGTCTCTTGAAGCGCGGACGTAATTAAGGGCCGTTCGACGGCCGAAATCAGAATCGGGTGCAGGTTCTTCGCCGATCCGTTCCTCATGCCTTTCACGAAATCGCCCATCTTCATATCTAAGTAGCTTTCCAGGGACGCGTTCCGGATTTTCCCCTGCTGGGGGATGGACTCGTTATGTTGATTCAAGAGCTGGAGGACTTTCACCGTTCTCTTCAAAACCGTCCGGGAGCCGGTGATGACCAAGGTGCGAGAAGGATCGACATGATTGGGAAGCAGCATCGCCCCTCCGTGGGCGATGCGGGACTCTATCACCACGGCATCGAACTGATGTTTCTCCACCTCTTTTTGAAAGGCCGCCGCATTCCGTGCAATGGTGACAGAGGCCTCCTTAAAAGCTTGCCCGAACTGAGCCTGTACCTCGGCATTTGCGGTCAGCAGCAGAATAGAAAAGATAGATGAAGAGCTTGCCATGAAGGGACCACGCAAAGAAGAGGGCGGATTATTGCCCAGGGTATCAATGATGTCAATTGAATTTTTCTGAGACAGGCGTTTGGAGTGCTCCCTGCAAGCTTTTTCGGTTATCGTGCGATCGAACAGGTTGTGATGTTGGCTCCGCCGTCGATGCGAGCAACGAAGTGAGGAACTGCGGGTCGTGCAGTACTGCAAAAAATTATGAATCAACCGGGTGAGCCGGCACTTGACAGTCAGCCAGGCAAAGATGTACTTACTACCATAATCCCTATGGGAATAATAAAGAATGAAAGTGTCTCGACGCGCAACGTATGGAATCATGGCCGTTATTGATCTGGCAATAAATGGGAAAGATGTTCCAGTTCAGGCTAGGGCTATAGCAAAGCGGCAAGCGATTCCAGTCAAATTTCTTGAACAGGTTCTCCATTCCTTGAAGAAGGGAGGGCTTATTGATAGTCTCCGGGGCGCGCAAGGCGGCTATCTCCTGCTCAAAGAACCATCGGCTCTTTCGGTCGCGGATATTCTCGACGTGTTAGATGGACCGGTGCTTCATCATGCCGTCCATCGGGACTCGGCCTTCGACCGGCATCTTCCCAAGCAGGAATTGGTGCTCGGGCATGTCTGGAAGCAAGTGGCCGAAGCCGAACATGAGGTGCTCCATCGAATTACGATTACTGAGTTAGCCAGCCGCCAGCGCGTGATCGAAGAGCACCGTAACCCGATGTACCACATTTAGAAATTAGGACAAGGATTCGCGTCCGGCACAGCCTGTTTCTGCGGGACCGTGAGTGAGAGGAGATGCGCCAATGACTCCCCAACGCCTCAAGCCAGTAGACATCAAGACGGCTCCCATTCCTCCTTCCATTGCTGAAGAAATCGAAACCTTCGAAGCCGAGGCCATGCGGTTGATCGCCGGCGATGGTTCCTCCGATCTTTTCAGGCCCTTCCGCTTGCAGCACGGGATTTACGGGCAGCGGCAGCCTGGTGTGCAGATGGTGCGGATCAAGATTCCGTTCGGAGGGATTTCCGCCAATCAGCTCCGCCGAGTTGCGGAGTTGGCCGACTGCTACGCCACAGCCGTCGGCCATGTCACGACGCGCCAGGACATCCAGCTCCATTTTGTCGAGCTGAAGGACGTGCCGGCGATTATGCGAGGGTTGGCCGAAGTTGGGCTGACGACGAGGGAAGCCTGCGCCAATACGGTGCGGAATGTCACGGCTTGCCACTTAGCCGGTGTCTGCCGGGGCGAAATCTTCGATGTCACTCCTTATGCGAAGACCATTGCCTATCATCTCCTGCGCAATCCGCTCAACCAGAGTTTACCGCGGAAGTTTAAGATCGCCTTTTCGGGCTGCGCGCACGATTGTGCACTGACTCCTATCCACGACATCGGGCTTCTGGCCGTCAAGCGGGCGGACGGAGTCATCGGTTTTCGCATGGTGGCCGGCGGCGGCCTCGGGTCTGCGCCGCGCATTGCGCAACTGTTGCGCGAATTTACGCCGATGGACGAGCTGATTCCGAGTATCGAAGCCGTCATCAAGGTGTTCGATACGTTGGGCAATCGAAAGAACCGGAATAAGGCCCGTCTGAAGTTCGTCATCGATAAGCTGGGATTCGAGGAGTTCAAACGCCGATGGGAAGCGGCCTATACCTCCCTGGGGCACAGTCTGCCGGAGCATGAGCCGATCCGGCTCCTCCCGCATCACGATGAACCGCCACGCCTCATCATGCCGACTAAAAACGGATCGAACCCTGCGGTGACGAATGGAAACCGACCTGCCGGTCACATCGGGCATGAGACACCGTTTCAGATGTGGAAACGGACGAATGTGGTGCCGCAGAAGCAAGCTGGATACGTCACGGCAGCTATCAAGCTCTTTATGGGCGACATTACGTCGGAGCAGATACTCTGGGTAGCCGACCTTGCAGAGCGCCATTCCAACGGCAATCTTAGGACAACCATCAATCAGAATCTCGTCATCCGTTGGATTCCCGAGGATCACATTGAGTCTCTCTACGACGAGTTGTCGCTACAGGGTTTGGCCGATCCGGGCGCCGAGCTGGTCGAGGATATTATTGCCTGTCCCGGCACCGATACCTGCGGATTGGGCATTACGTCCTCCAAGGGACTGGCGCGTGCGCTGGCCGAGGTGTTTCCGGCAGGCCGGGTGCCGGAGGATCTGGCGGGCGTCGATGTGAAAATCAGCGGCTGCCACAATGCCTGCGCGCAGCACCACATTTCGACGATCGGCCTGCATGGGGTCGGCAAACGCCTGGGGAACCATGTTGCTCCGCACTATGAGCTGCATCTGGGCGGTTCCGTCAACGGCACGCCCCGTATCGGCCAGATGACGGTCAAACTGCCGGCCAAAGCGGTGCCGGCGGCGCTCACTCATTTG
>SXPO01000185.1 GCA_005793285.1 Nitrospiraceae bacterium | reverse complement strand
ATACCGTCCGCACGGACCAGAACACCCCAGCCACCAGGCCCGGGATTTCCGCTGCAAGCACCATCGGTGTAGATGTCGATCATGTCTATGCTCTTTTAACTCAGCTACTTCGCGTCGCGATTGTACTACGCACATTTCACCAGGGCCAGAGCGAATCTCGCAACTGTAGCTAGCACATCATCTGTCCGGTTTAGGGTGCTCCTCAAAGGAGGGCCGCGATGACACGGGCAACTGTCCTACAGGAGGGGCGACAGAGCGAGCCCCTCCTCCCTATCCCTGTCAAGCAAGACGCCCCGCATGTAGATTAGTTTGATACCCTTCTCATCGCACGACCTGCGAGCGAGTCGCAGCATGGGTTACCCATCACATCAATGGCTTACGAGTAACACGTCGGCCAGCCAGGCTGAGACAGTAACCAATGATGGCCGCCGAGACTGCAAGATATTCTTACATATTAGGAGCGCACAATGCCCGGGCTTCTGACTCTGGCATCGTTCGTGCTGGACGGCCAGGCACGAGCCTTCAGCACTTCGGGGGCGTGCCGCTGACATGTCTCTATAACAACCCCCGCACGCTGGTGCTCGGCCGCCGGGAGCGGGACGTGCAGTGGCACCCCGTCTTTCAGGACTTCGCCCGCTACTACGGCTATACGCCGCAAGCCTGTCAGCCCTATCGGGCCCGGACGAAGGGCAGGGTCGAGAGTGGAGTAAAGTACGTCAAACGCAATGCGCTCGCCGGCCGACGGTTTGTGTCCTGGGATACGCTTAACACCTGGTTGGAGGAGTGGCCCCTCACTGTCGCCGATCAGCGGATGCACGGGACCACGCATGAGCGGCCGATTGATCGCTTTGCCCACGAGACGCTCATACCGCTGGGGGCTCGGGTTCCGTATCGCTACGAGCGCGAGCGAGTCCGCCGCGTGCCCACCAATGCGTAGTGACGATTGGGGCGGCGCGCCCCTGGCGGCTGGGCCGCCGCAGTGGGATCCGGCGTATCAGCCCTTGGGCGAGGTCAGGGTCCGAGACCTGGCCTGCTATGCGGCCGTGGCCGAGTCGGGAGGTGACGTATGAGCACGCCCCAACTCGACCGCCTGCACGCCTACTGTCACCGGCTCCATCTCTATCAAGTGGCGGCGGAGCTTCCCACGCTACTGAAGCAAGCGGCGAAGCAGGAACGTTCGTATACGGACTTCTTGGAAGACCTCCTGAGCCGCGAGAGCCACGCCAAGGGTGCCACGCATCTGGCCATGCGGCTGGCCATGGCTCGGTTCCCGTCCCAGAAGACCTTGGAGAGCTTCGACTTCAAGTTTCAGCCCTCGATCGGCGCGAAGGTGCTCCGCGAACTCGCCAGCGGCCGGTATTTGAAGCATGGCGAGAACGTGCTGCTGCTCGGCCCACCCGGCGTGGGCAAGACGCATCTGGCCGTGACGTTGGGGATGAAGGCCTGTGAGCAGGAGCAGCGCGTCCTATTTATGACGGCCATGGGGTTGCTGGCGCTCCTCGGCAAGGCGCTGGCTGAGAACCGGTTGGACGAGAAGCTCAAGTTTCTGACTCAACCGCACCTGCTGATCATCCATGAGATCGGCTATATCCCGATCCATCGGCAGGGGGCCAACTTGTTCTTCCAGCTCGTCTCGCGCCGCTATGAGCGGGGCTCGATCATCCCGACGAGCAAGCAGCGCGAGAAGCTGAAAGCCTGGCTGGTCAAGTCCAAAATGGCAGCCGAGCCAGGGTCGGACGGAATATCGGCTTCATAAACGGCGCGAGGACCGACCATCGAAGGGCGGCCAGACCTACGCGCCCCGATAGAGACCCCATCACCACCGGGAGGAGGGAATTTCACGTGATCGTACCAGGGGAAATTTCAGATGATCGTTGACACACAATCACCTGCCCTACGCAGCCCGGTGCGTCTTCGGCCCCGGCTCCAACAAAATCTCCAGTCGGCCCCCACAAGCATAGACGATCTTCTGGAGCGTGCGGAGTTCATACCGATCGTAATCGGCGTTCTCGTAGCGGCTAATGGCGGACGCCGTCGTGCCGATCCGCTTCGCTACTTGCAACTGGGTCAGCCCTGCCTCTTGCCGAAGCCGAGACAACTGCTCACCGATCGCCAACTTCTGAACTGCCTCTTCAAACCCTTTGCGAAATTTCGGACTTGCGAGCTTCTTTTCAAGCCATCCTTTCTCCACTCCGACCGCTTTAGCTTTCATGCTTCACTCTCCCTATAGACGAGCCTGGTCAGTGGCGGCCTGTTTGCGCGACTCACCACTTCCCCTCCCAACCGACAATAGCATATACGCTATCATTCCAACAAGCCGATGCCAGAACGCTGGTATCAATAACAAAGGGAACCAAGTGTTCACGAGTGTGGACGAATTGAGCCGACGGGGAGCGATCTGTTTGCGGCGCCGAGGGTTTGACTACGAATTATGAGCGCCTTCTCCATCTTCTGGTGCTGGCGGTCGTGGGGCATTTACGAGAGCTGGCCACCGGGAAATCGGCCGACGGCTATATCAAGAACGGCAACTGGCAGCAGATCGAACCCCAGAGCGTCAATCAGGCGCTCTGGGACAGGGCCTGTAAAAATCATACCCGGCACGGCCGAACAATCTTTGCCGTGCCGATCCTATCTCTCCTCAGTTACACATCGTAATACAGGAAAAACTCGTAGGGATGCGGGCGAAGCCGCATCGGATCGATCTCTTTATTCCTCTTGTAGCCGATCCAGGCTTCGATCAAATCCTCCGTAAAGACCTCTCCCTTGAGGAGAAACTGATAATCTTTTTCCAGACTGTCGATCGCCTCATTGAGACTCCCTGGCATCGTTCTGATGTTAGCCGCCTCTTTGGGATCAAGATCGTACAGATCTTTTTCGGCAGGCTCGCCCGGATCAATCTTATTCTGAATCCCGTCGAGGCCTGCCATAAGCATCGCGGCGAACGCCAAATAGGGATTGCAAGCAGGATCGGGAAACCGCACTTCAATCCGTTTGGCCTTCGGACTGGGCGAATACATCGGGATACGGATCCCCGCCGACCGATTTCGACTGGAATAGGCGAGCAACACCGGTGCTTCGAATCCCGGCGTAATCCGCTTGTATGAATTGGTCGTCGGATTGGTAAAAGCCGCCAGGGCCGGCGCATGCTTGAGAATACCGCCGATGTAATACAGACACAGCTGCGACACACCCGCATAATCCTTCCCGGCGAACAAGGGCTTCCCGTCTTTCCAGATACTCTGATGCGTGTGCATGCCGGAACCGGCGTCGCCGAACAGCGGCTTTGGCATGAACGTCGCGGTTTTGCCATGACGGCGGGCCACGTTCTTGACGATGTACTTGTACATCATCATTTTGTCCGCCGTTTTCACCAGCGAATCGAACCGAATATCGATCTCCGCCTGGCCGGCCGACGCCGTTTCGTGATGATGTTTTTCGACGACAATCCCGACCTTTTCCATCTCGATGACCATTTCGCTACGGATATCCTGCTGCGTGTCTGCGGGAGCCACAGGGAAATAGCCTTGCTTATGGCGGAGCTTGCCGCCCAAATTAAATCCCTCCTGCCCCATGTTCCAAGCGCCTTCTTCGGAATCCAGAAAGTAGTACCCGCTGTTGCTGGTTTGATCGTAGCGGGCATGGTCGAAGATGAAGAATTCGGCTTCAGGCCCCCAAAATGATGCATCGCCGATCTTGGTGCTTTGAAGATACTTTTCCGCCTTCTGGGCAATAAACCTCGGGTCACGCTCATAATTCTCGCGGGAGATGGGGTCCACCACATTGCCTGTAAGGCTGAGCGTCGGCACCGCCGTGAAGGGATCAAGACAGGCCGTTGCGGGATCGGGGACCACCAGCAGATCACTGTTGTTGATCGCCTTCCAGCCACGAATGGATGACCCGTCGAGACCGGAACCGTCCTTGAACAGGTCTTCTGTCAGTTCGCTCACAGGGATGGTCATGTGCTGCCACACTCCCGGCAGGTCCACGAACTTCAGATCCACCATCTGGACCCTGTGCTTCTTGGCAAACTCCAACACTTCTCGCACGTTCATCCCCTCCTCCTTTCAGCTCTCATTCGCAATGACCAGCCCACCTTTCGGCTCATATTGTTGGACTCCCAGTCCTCGTCACAATGCCGTTTCCCCGGTTTCTCCTGTTCGGATTCGTCCCACCGCGCTCAGGTCTCGCACGAAAATCTTCCCGTCGCCGATGCTGCCTGTTTTGGCCACCCGAATGATCGCCTCAATCACCCGGGGCACCAACACGTTCGTCACAGCCACCTCAATTTTGACTTTTGGCACAAACTCAATCGTGTACTCCTGTCCACGATACGTTTCTTTATGGCCCTTCTGACGACCGAAGCCTTT
>SXPO01000184.1 GCA_005793285.1 Nitrospiraceae bacterium | reverse complement strand
GGGGTCGATAAGAGGGTGCGACTAGGCTTTTAACCGAGCGGTACACTTCTGCCGGAACTTTGCAACCTTGGGGCCGACGACAAACTGGCAGTAGCCTTGGAAGGGATTTCGAACAAAATACTCTTGATGGTAGGCTTCAGCCTCATACCATTGCGAAGCCGGCACAACCTCAGTCACGATGGGAGCAGGATACAGTCGTTCCTGCTCCAACCTTTTGATCAGCGCTTCGGCTATTTGGCACTGTGCTGGCTGGTGATAAAAGATCGCCGAGCGGTATTGGGTCCCGATATCGTTCCCTTGACGATTACGCGTGGTGGGATCGTGGATCAGAAAGAAGATTTCAAGCAGCTCACCGTACGAGATGACGCGCGGATCGAAGGTAACTCGAACTGCTTCGGCATGGCCGGTACAGCCGCTACAGACCGCTTCATACGAGGGATTGTCGACAGCGCCACCCATATAACCTGATTCGACGGATTCAACCCCCCGAACCTGGTCGTAGACTGCCTCGAGACACCAAAAGCAGCCGCCTGCGACCGTGCCGACCTCCCGTTCGAGTTGAGCCGATGACATCACAGTTCTCCGCGCACGAGTCACGTCTTCACTCTAGGCAATGAGTTACTCGTCCTCTTCTTCTTCGATATCCTCAATCCCCTCATAACTCATTTCCTGAAATCCCGCCGCCGCCTTTTCGCAGGCTGTTTCAACCATTTCTTCGGCATCTTCTGCCGAATCTGCATCGACCAAGAACTTCACTGTAATTGCATACCGTTGTTCCACCACCGACTCCTTTCTCTACCTGTCTCCCCGGAATCCGCTCAGGCGAATATTCCAAGTGCTGTTATAAAACCTCATCGTGAAAGAGGGCGCCGACACAAGCTGCTCTGGCATAGAAGTCCGTACTTTCTGACAGATGTAACCACTGTGTCAACTATGACGAATAGGAAGTGGCTACAGGAGGAAATTGGAGCGGGATGAATCGCTATCGAGAACACTGACTCAGAGGAAAAACGGCGAGGCGTCTACGGAATTGGGGGAGTGGCCAAGATCCAGTCTGGTGCGCCTGGAGGGACTTGAACCCCCAACCCGCGGATCCGAAGTCCGCTGCTCTATCCATTGAGCCACAGGCGCACGCATGGTACATGAATCATGTTCTGAGAAGGCTTGTCAAGGATACGATCCGACAACCACACGCGGCATTCACCGGCTACAGCCGGGCAAGAATTTCGTCTGCAATTTGCACGATCGGCCGTCCATCGGTTGCAATGACATGATCAGCCGCAGCCTCATACTTCGGCGTTCGCTCGCGCAAGACATCCTGGACTTCGTCAACGAACGACTTGGCTCCCGTCAGTGAGGGACGTTGCGTATCTCGCCCGATGCGTGTCGTGATTGTTTCGACCGAGGCCGTCAGCCAGAAAATGGTGCCGGCGGTTTTCAGTCTGTCCACATTTTCCGGTCGAAGGATTGCGCCTCCGCCCGTATCGATGACCAGTCCATCCCCATGCGCCAAATCCCTGCAGACCTGAGACTCAAGCTCACGAAAATAGTCCCATCCATGCTGCGCGACAATCTCAGGAATACTCTGCCCAGCTCGTTTCACAATCTCCACATCAGTCGATACCATGGTTCGGCCAAGACGCGTGGCCACCACTTTTCCAACGGTGCTCTTCCCGGTTCCACGATACCCGATGAGCACAACATTCATTGAAAATGAGACTCCAGCACCGCACGCATGACGTCAACCGGCGCGGGCCGAGTGGTCCACAGTTCGAACTGCGTAACCGCCTGATTGAGAAACATTTCGAGGCCAGGAATCGTCTTGCACCCAGCGCGCTTGGCATCGCTGAGCAATCGAGTCTCCCGCGGATTATAGACGATGTCCATCACGGCAAGACTTGGGTGAAGCAGCGAGGTCGGCACGCAGGTCGCGTCACCCCTGGGAGACATGCCGATCGGAGTACAGTGAATCAGGACCTGTGCGTCAGGAACCGTCCTGCCGAGAATGCTGTCATCGAGGGAATAGTCTTCCACCACCAAATCAGTTTTCGACCGGAGGTCGCGTGCCAACGCCACCCGTTCTTTATCATCGACTCCGAGCAACAGCAGCGCCTCTGCCTTCGACTCTGCTGCCAACGCAAAGGCAATGGCCCGCGCGGCTCCGCCGGATCCCAGCATGACGATACGCCGTCCCGTGAGTGTCACCCCACCTTCCCGCAGCGCTCGCAAGGCGCCTGTGGCATCCGTGTTATGCCCGATGAGCCGGCCCTTCTCGGCCACGATGGTATTGATCGCCCCGATCTGCCGCGCGGTTGGTTCTATGTCATCAAGAAACGGCACAGCCGATACCTTATGCGGGATCGTGACACTGGCACCGCGAAAGTTCCCCAGCGCGCGAAGCCCTCTGATTGCATCACCGATCGATTCGACCCTCCAGGCAAGATACACAAAGTTGAGGGCGAGTCTTCGAAACGCCGCATTATGGATCGCCGGCGATAGGGAATGCTCGACAGGATTACCGATAATGCCGCAAAATTCGGTCTCAACGCTGATTTCCATTACGACGACAACCTCACCACGCTGTCATCCCGCCATCGATCGTGAATGTTCCCCCCGTCACCCACAGCGCTTCATCGGAAGCAAGGTACAGCACCATATCGGCAACCTCTTCAGGTTGCCCGGGCCGTCGAATCGGATAGCGGTCCAGGATCGGATTGAGCTGTTCCGGATTGGCCATGAGCGGCGCTGCCATTGGGGTTGCGATCAGCCCGGGGTTGACCACATTGCAACGGACGCCGTCTTTGGCGTAATCGATGGCGATCGCGCGAGTCAGCGCGTCCAGCGCGCCTTTGGAAGCAGCATAGGCGGGCAGATAGGGAATGCCGACCAAACTGGCAATCGATGAAATATTGACGATCGCTCCCCGCCCCCGTTTCAACATTTCGGGGACCGCCGCGCGCGTCATGCGAAATACGCCGGTCAGATTGACATCCAGCACACGAGTCCAAGTCTCATCGTCAAGCTCATGGAGCCGGCGGCCGAACTCTCCGACTCCGGCATTGTTGATCAAGATATCCAGGCTGCCGAATCGCTGGATTGCCTCATTCACAACCGCCTCTGCATGGCGGTCGTCCGTGACCGAGCCGGCCACTGCAATCGCCTTGCCGTTCCGCCGAGTAATTTCATGGACCGCACGATCCAATTCATCCTGGCGACGTCCGGTGATCACCACCGCCGCCCCTTCTCGCGCAAACGTCTGAGCAATTGCTTCGCCGATTCCCGCATTCCCTCCGGTCACTACAGCGACTCTCCCTGCCAGCCGACTCACCGAGTGTGCTCCTCTCCCCGATGGCCGGACGCCTCCTCAGATATTCCTTGGCTCTCGGCCTCCTGACTGGTTGCAAAACCCAGCAACCCAGGCTCAACTTTTCTGGCCACCGTAATGAACCCGGAATGGGCGACCATTCGGTGATCGGGCCGCACACTTCGGCCTTGGACCGACCAGGTCCGCAGCAGCGTCTCAAATGTTTCCACCATAGCAAAGACTGCCGTCCGCTCAAGGGCTTCGACCGTTTGCATCACTTGGGGAACGGTGGGAACGAAACTCACATAGATCCCGCCGGACCGAAGAGCCTGGGCTGCATGAGGAATCACCTGCCAGGGCTCCGGAAGATCGAGGACCACGCGATCGAACGGGATACCATCATCAAGCAGCTCAATGCCCTCATAGGCATTCTTGCGCAATGACACCAGGTTGGAGACAGACCCCATATAGCGTTCGATGTTGAGCAGCGCCGTGCGCGCAAAGTCGTCCCGGACGTCATACGTCACCACCAAGCCACTCAACCCAACCGCGCGTAACAGCGCCATGGTCAGCGCTCCTGAACCGGTTCCGGCCTCAAATACTCGAGCCCCCGGATAGACATCCGCCCACATTGGGATCAGCGCAAGATCCTTTGGATACAGCACTTGCGCGCCACGTGGCATCTTGAGCACATAGTCCCCAAACGTCGGCCGGATCGCCAACATCTTCTTCCCGCGGGACAAGGTCACCATGGTCGCATCAGGACGTCCGATAAGCGCATCGTGCGCGATGGTCTGCCCACTGAATTGATATATTTCCCCGGCCTTCAGGGTCAGCGCATAGTGGCGCCCCTTCTGATCGACGAGATGAATCCGTTCACCACTGGTAAGCTGTAACATGGCGGCATTCTAGGGGGTTTATTCTCTGGTTTGCAACCAAGCGCCTGTCCTTCGCCCCGATGTTTCATGACAGTTCGTCGCGAAATCATATGGAGGACAAGGGCTGAAATGCGCTGATACAGCATGCCGGTTAAAGAACCGTCACCCACATAGTGTGGCAATTCGGCCTTCGGACTGTAGGCGATTCTACATAGTTGCCGCACAACTGAGACAGCACGCCCCCCTCTTGTTCATTAAGTCCCTTTAATAGTCTTGTAATTTCCAGGTGATCGCACCAGCCTGTTCCCATCTTTCATCCAGCATTCCTTTTGCTTGGTAGAGTAAGAGACAAAGGTAACGACCCGGATGAATCCTCTTATCTCCATCACGCTCTAATAAAGGTAGAGGGATCAACCACGAGACGAAAGGTGAGGCCATGCAGGATAAAGAACTTCGGGCAACGGGTGACCCTGAAAGCAAGGAGACTGTCGAGACCGACGGAGACACCGATAACCAGCAGGCAAGCGGTTTGCTGGGAATAATCGGCCGTGGCAACACACAGACATCCGCTCAAGAAGAACAACCTGCGCCGGCTATGCGTACAAGTCATGGTGCAAGCCCGTTCTTATTGGAGTCCCTGTACTTCCGTTCGTTCGGTGAGCGGGAGTTACTCACGCGCGAAGAAGAAGTGGCCGTTGCGAAGCAGATTGATCAGGGCACCAGGCGAATCCGAATTGCCTTGCGCCATGTCGTGAAGCTACTTGCCCGTTCGAAGCGGACACCGGCCTTGTCGGAGTCCGTCAAGAAACTCCAACTCGTCAAGCGACTCAGCGGACTTTCAGCCAGGGCGCTGGATGATACGGAGCAGACGGTCCTTGCCCTGCTGAAACCACCGCTGCGCACGATGAAACCAGCCCTGACGACGAGAACAGGGCTGAAGGAGCTACTCGATGAGATTCGGTCCGCGCGGGTCCTCCTCGAACGGGGCAAAGACGAACTTGTGCGGCGAAACCTGCGATTGGTAGTTGATGTCGCCAAACACTATACCGGCCGAGGGCTCGCCTTGCTCGACCTCGTCCAAGAAGGCAACATCGGCCTGATGAAAGCCGCCGAGCGCTACCAATACCGAAAAGGCTTCAAGTTCAGCACCTATGCCACCTGGTGGATCAGACAAGGCATTACGCGGGCCATCGCGGATCAATCACGGACCATCCGCATTCCGGTCCACCAGACCGAAGCCTCCCATCGCATTCTTCGGGTGACACGTCGCCTTGGGCAGCAGTTCGGACGTCCCGCTCGCGTAGAAGAGATTGCCCAGGTGCTTCACCTGAGACCCGATCGGCTCCATGAAACCCTGCAGGCATTCCAGGAGCCGGTGGCGCTGGAAATGCCGATCGGAGATGGGGAAACCCAGTTCGGGGACATGATTCCGGATCAACTCGCAGTTCCCCCTGATGCCCACGTACACCAAACCGAGATGACCACGCAGTTGGATCGAATCCTCGAAGTTCTCACACCGAGGGAACAAACAGTCATTCGCCTCCGCTTCGGGATCGGTTATGAGGAGGCCCGTACCCTGGAGCAAATCGGCCAGAGCCTATCGGTCACGCGCGAACGCATCCGCCAGATCGAGGCGAAGGCGCTCAAAAAGCTCAAGACGCCTGAGATTCGAGAACTCTTCGCTGCCATCAAGTAAGCGCCTTGGTTGGCAAGTCCGCAGGCCTGGCGAACGCCAGGCCTGTGAGATCCCGCTTCCCCCCGATAACCAGTTATGCGACAATGCCTCGTCTATGGATGCGCGCGACACCGTCGCAAGAGACTCCTCCTTACCGACACATCGCGGTTCCGATGCCTAGCAATCTATGCAGACCGCCCTTAACTCCGAACGGTGAGTCAGTGACTGAATCCTGTGCTTTGGAGCCTCCGGCCAACACAACAGATCCTGCGTTTCCACCTACCATCGCTGGATCGCTCCTTGTCTTTCCCACACCTGTTCCCTATTCCATTGCATGGGAGCTACAGTCCCGCCTCCACCATGAGCGTCTCTCGGACATGAGACCGGATACGGTCGTCATCCTTGAACATCAACCTGTCTATACGCTGGGACGCAGCACACACATATCCGATTGGGGCGGCGATGAAGCTCTCTTACGCGCCAATGGAACGGC
>SXPO01000183.1 GCA_005793285.1 Nitrospiraceae bacterium | reverse complement strand
CCGGTCGAGCAGCCGTTCGCCGTCTTCCCTCATGCTCTGCTCAAGGGACCGATAGAGTTCCTCCGCCACTTCCGGCACCATCATGGGATAGGCAGGCCTTGGGACATTTAGCGCATGAAGCAGGGTGAGCTGTTCCGCTTTGGCAAAATATTTCAGCGCATGGACGGCTTCATAGGAATTATCCGATCCATCGACCGCCAGTAATGTTTTCATTTTGAATGCTCCCTTATTCACGCTCCTACCTCCATGAGGGGCAGGAGGAAAATGTTACTGAAGCCCGGCCAGCGTCTATTCCGCGACTTGTTCGAGTGTGCCTAGATCTTCGAAGAGCTGCAGGGCACCCGGCACGATGACCAGCTTGTTGCCCCTATTCACAATCAGTAACGTCGGGGCAGTGACGGTCAGCAGGTAAGGTTCTGCCAGATCTGGTTTGTCGCCCCGCGACGCGACAGTCTGCACTAGGGAGGATATCACGGGCTGTCGCTGGGAGCACTGCTCCTGCTCTGGTGCGGGCATCGAAATAACTGATGCCAGGCCATCGGTCCGGTCATCCTGCTCGAGCTAGACTTTGGCTAGGAGCACTTGGTCTGCCCAGAGATCGATATCGAAGACTTTGCATCGGCCATTGGCTTCGTTAGGGGTGAGGAGATCGAGCGGGAGGCTTGCGATCCTTCCCTGTTGGAGATAACGGGCGACAAAATTGTTGCGAGGACCGAACCGCCCGCTGCCGATTCCGTGGGCGAAGACCACAGTCCGAGCGCCTGCGCCGGAAGGCCAAGGGTTCCTTCAAGGGAGAGAGCCTTTCGTGATTCTTGCGGCCGCTTCATTCGTGGTTGTTCCTTCGAAGCTCAGTGGCATTCCGTGGGGCAGAACAAGAGGATGTAGAGGCCCACTGCGAGTTCGAGCAGAATAGCGCCGGCAAGCCACCATTGCGTGTTTGTCATGGGGGCATCTCTATGTTGGGAAACTCAGCAAGTCCGATGCCGTTGGAGCCACTGCCATGTGGGGCGCAAAAGATGAGTCGTACTGTGGGAAGTGAAAGGCCTTTGGCGTCGTTTGCTTTTCACGTTTCACGGTTCACGCCTTATGTCTTCTGTTGCCTTCTGCCACAGTCACGTTGGCGGCCTGTAGCAAGGCACCTCAGGAGGTGGAGCAAGGAGCTGACGGCTGATAGCGCGTTACAATACGAAATTGTTTGATCCATCGAGCCATTCGCCATCTGCTATCGGTTCTTGGCTTAGTGGCACCGGCCTTGCTGATAAGAAGAAATGACGAGTCATTTCTTTGGGAGGTTTCATGACTGAATCGCTTTTTACCAAGATTCTTGTGCTGGTAGATTTTTCTCCCTGTTCGGAAGAAGCCTTTCGCGTCGCGCTGACCCTTGCTAAGACATTTCAGGCCAAACTGTTGCTGCTGCATGTGATCGACACGAGCGTCCTGGCGACTTTCAATCAGCTGGGATTGTTGGCCGTGCCATCGGACGCATCGGGTCAGAAACGGCGGCTGCGCCATCATGCGCGGCTCAATGTGCGGCGCTTGCTCGAATTGAAGGAGACGAAGGGGTTGGACCTGAAGCGCATCGTGTTGGAGGGAGGTCCCTTTGTGGAGATCGTGAAGGCGGCCCGGATGGAAAAAGTAGATCTGGTGGTGATGGGGAGCTATGGTGGGCGTTCCGGTAACGTGGACAAGATTTTTTTTGGCAGCACGGCAGAGAAGGTAGTGCGAACCGCTGGCTGTTCTGTGTTGACGGTGCCACTGCCGCTTAAGCCGAAGCGTTGATGGAGGTATACGATGAGAAGTCAGAAGGCGCAGTTGTGGGGATGGGGGCTAGTGTTGGCCATGACCTATGGGTTTTGGTGGGAGGCGGCTGGGCCGGTGTTCTCGCAGCCGGAGCAGGTTGTCGAGGTTACGATCAAGGATTTCAAGTTTGTGACGAAGCAGGGGCCGCTTCGCCTGGGACTCCCATCCGTGATTAAGGTGAGAAACGAGGATGTCGAGCGGCATGACTTCGGCTCGACCATGTTCGAGGGCATTCCCACGCAAATCGAAAGAGACGGGGCGATCGTCTATGGACGGGGTTTGAGCGGAGTGTTTCTCGATCCCAAGCGGGACGTCGCCATCCGGTTTAACATGACGCGTACTGGCCGGCATGAGTTTCGCTGTTCGATTCATCCGAATATGAAGGGCGAGTTGCTGTTGTTGAGCGTGGAGGCAGTGTAATGAACAGGAACCGTGAAAGGTGAAACGCAAAAATTCGAAGGCTTTTCTTGCGAAACGTCTCACATTTTACCTTTCACCTTTCACGAACGATGAGACGGCCTGTTTGAGCAGCCTGCGGGCCATCGAAGTTTTGCCATGTACCGAGGTGATGGATCGGAAGATGAGGAGATGACCTTTTGATTAAGAAGATTTTATTTGCGACGGATTTTTCTCGATGGGCGAAGAGGGCGGAAGATTATGCCTGTTTCCTCGCCTGTTCGTGGAAGGCATCTTTGACGGTCTTGAGCGTCGCGGAATTTTTACCGGGGCTCAATCCCGATTATCCCGTCAACCAGCAATACTTGGCCGATCTGCTCAAACAGGCGTCCGTGCAGTTCGCTGATCTTAGGGTCCGCGCGGAGCAGCGGGGCCTTAAGGTCCCGACCAGGGTGGCGACGGGGATTCCGAGCGAAGAGACGATCACGGTGGCGGGGGCGGACGATGCGGATCTGCTGATCGTCGG
>SXPO01000182.1 GCA_005793285.1 Nitrospiraceae bacterium | reverse complement strand
TGTCTTCCAAATCGTCGACGATCAAAATGCGCGGCAGTCCCGTCGGCAGCGATCGGCTCTGGACAAACGATGGCACAGGATCGACCGCCGCTCCATTGCCGCGCCCGTACTCGACAATCGCTTCCAACAGCGCTTTCTTCTTGATCGGCTTCGTCAAATGCGCCGTGCAGCCGGCTGCCAAACTCTTCTCGACATCCTCCTGAAAGGCGTTGGCGGTGAGGGAGACGATCGGCGTCGGCGCTCGTTGCTGTTCCCGCTCCCATTGACGAATGGCTTCCGTGGCCTGATAGCCGTCCATGACCGGCATCTGAATGTCCATGAGCACCAAGTCATAGGCGCCCTCCTGAAATTTCTTGACGGCAATAGACCCGTTTTCTGCCATTTCCAGCCGACAAGGCGTGTCTTTCAAAAACAGAGCCACCACGTCGCGATTGTCCTCCAGATCCTCCGCCAACAAAATACGAAGCGCGGGCAGCGAAACGGAACCGAGTCCGGCAGAGGCCTGGCCTTGGGGCAGGACCGTCGACAGCGTCTGTCCCAAGGCGATGGCCACAGAAGCCAGGAGCCGCTTGCGGCTGATGGGTTTGTACGCGTAGCTGGCAATACCCAACGCCCGCGCCCACTTGGCGCTATCGGCCCGCATCTCCGACGTATGGAGGACCAGGGGCAAAGCCGCGGTATCCGTCCGCGCGCGGATCGCTCGCGCGAGATCGAGCCCGTTCATATCCGGCATGTGATAGTCCAGAACCGCCATGGCAAAGGGCTGGCCCAGGCGCTTGGCCCCGTCCAATGCCGCTAACGCGGACGCGCCATCGGCCGCCTCGACGAGCACCGCGCCCAGGCGTCCGAGATGCTCGCGGACGATGAGGCGATTCGTGTCGTTGTCGTCGACGACGAGAATGCGGCAGCCGGCAATCGCGAGCGTAAAGGACTGTTCGGACGCCGAGGCGGTGGCGGCAGCCGCCGCCACTAAGGGCACCGCAAACGAAAAGGTGCTACCGAGGTTGGGCGTACTCTCGACGCGCAGAACGCCCCCCATCAACTCCACCAGCTCTTTGCTAATGCTCAAACCGAGACCGGTGCCTCCGTATTTACGGGTCGTCGAGGAATCGACCTGGGTGAAGCTCTCAAAAATCCCCTGGAGCTTGTCGGCCGGAATGCCAATGCCCGTATCGGAAACCGAAAAACACAATAAGCCGGGGACCGCCTGATCCGGCTCAATCCGAAGCGCCACCTCGCCGCGCTCTGTAAACTTAATCGCGTTGCCCAGCAAATTCACCAGCACCTGACGCAAGCGCGTCGGGTCGCCAGTCACCCAGACCGGCACGTCCGGATGGACGAAGGCCACCAGTTCAAGCTGTTTGGCATTGGCGCGGATCGCCATCAATTCCGCCGTCTTGTCCACGAGGTCCTGGAGATCGAACGGAGCCGCCTCCAGCTCCAAATTGCCGGATTCGATTTTGGAAATGTCCAGGATGTCGTTGATCAACTCCAGCAAACTGTTGGCCGCGCGGCTGAACCGATGAACATATTCCTGCTGATCTTCCGAGAGCGTTGTCTCCTGAAGCAGATCGGCCATGCCGATGATGGCGTTCATGGGCGTCCGGATCTCGTGGCTCATCGAAGCAAGGAACGTGCTCTTGGCCCGAGTGGCCTCCAAGGCCTGATCGCGCGCTTCGATCAATTCCGCATTGCGTTCTTTGAGAATAGCTGAGGCCTCGGCGAGCACCTGCTCCGCATGTTTTCGCGCGGAAATCTCGGTAAACGACACGACGGTGCCGGTCAATTCGCCGGCTTCATAGACCGGGCGGGCATCGATTTCTGCGCAGAAGGCGCTCCCGTCCTTTCGCCAAAGGACATCGTCATCCAGCCGGCACCCCTGCCCTGTCAGGCAAACTCGCTCCACCGCGCAGGCCTCTTCGGGATAGGGCGAGCCATCGAGGCACGAATGATGAATCACCGCATGCAGGGGTTGCCCCAACAACTCGTCGCCGGTGTAGCCCAACATCGCCGCGCCGGCGCGATTCACAAACGTGCATCGGCCCTCCCGGTCGATGCCATACAGCCCCTCGGCGGTCGAGTCGAGCAGCAACCACACATTGCGGCTCAGCCGCTCCCGTTCATCCTGTGCCTGCTTCAACTGTGTAATGTCGCGAATGGCGCACAGCACGTAAAGATCGTTGTCGATTTCCACATGGCTGAGGCTGATCAAAACTGGAAACTCGTGGCCATCTTTATGTTGGCCGACGAGATTGGCCGCGCCTCCCATCGGTCTGGGGTAGGGCGCTTCCATATAGCCGGATCGGAGTTCGGGGTGGCGCGATCGATACCGTTCTGGCATGAGGATTTCCACAGGCCGATTGCGCAGTTCTTCGGACCGATACCCGAATGCCGTTTCAATCACATGATTGACGTAGACAATCCGTCCCTTGCTATCAGTCATAACAAAAGCATCGGGGCTGGCATCCAGCACTTTCAGAAAGCGGGCCTCCGCTGCCAGGGCCCGGTTGTGCTCAACCTGCGTTTGCTCCCAGGCGCGATTCAAATTGGCACTGCTCCAGAGCAGCAGACCGATCAGCGGAACGAGAATCGCGCCTCCGGCCAATCCAGCCTTCGTGATCTTGCCCAGAATAGGGGTCAAGATATCGAGCCGGTCAACCCGCACGAGAATGCCCCAATGCATATCCCTGCCGGCCTCAAAGTCTCTGGTCCTGGCATAGCCGGTGATGACGTCAACCTGCCGACGAGAGAACCGTTCTTCCACAAAACCGGACGGACCCTGTTCCACCAGTTGGGCAGACGGCACTCCCAACTGCTGCAGATTATGGAGTCCTTCTTCCCGCAGAAGGGAATCGGCGAGGAGATCGCCGGAGCGATTCAGAAATTGGTACTCCAAATGCAAATCTGTGCCCCAGGAACTTTGCAGCGCCACCACGGTCTGGGCGAAGACATCCTCAAAGACCGGCATGCTGACCCGGGCGAGAAGGCCGCCCTGCCATTCTCCATCTCGATCTTTCACGCTCGCCATGAAGGTGACAACCGAATTGCCGTCGTCTTCGGCGCTGCGCACCCTGTCGGTGATGATGGCGCCGGCTCCGCCCTGAAGAGCCTGCCACCCCCCGTCGTGGCTGAAATCGCGGCCGAGTTGGGACTCGCGTGTGGAAGCGACCACGCGGCCTTGCACGTCGGTAAGCGAGATCCAGCTATAGTCGGGGACCACGTCCTCCAATGCCTCCAGAGCCTGGCGAACGTCCCGATCGTTTCCTGTCCGAAGCGCGGGAGCCTGCGCGAGCACTTGCACGTCGTTCATCCGTTCATGGAGCAACAGATCGAGCTTGCCCGCAATGTTGGTGGCGGCCATCGCCAGGCCCTGTCCGGCATCGACAACCAGCCGTTTTTCGACCGACCATAAAATCACCGCGCCGATGATGAGCGGCAACACGGCCATGGCAATGATAAGCCGAGGCAGCCAGCGATACGGCACGATGGCGCCCTTGTAAGTCGTTGCGATCATGCGGCGACCTCGCTTGATGGGGGTGCGAGACACCGGGCAACCACGACCAGCAAGGGTTTTTCCTTGATCGGCTGCGTTAAATCGTCGAGGGCTTCCTCGGGCGCCGCATCGAGAATCTCGTACCGGTGCAATTCGGCGAGACGGGCCGCTTCGTCCTCTGGCAAGGGCGCAATTTGCATGGCTGGCTCTCTCTCCGCTACCGCGGAGGGCATGGAATGAAACGCATCGTGGGGGGCAGCGTGACGTGGCGGCACATGGCGGGCTTGCGCAGCGCCGACGTGGCAGTCTGCTCGTAAAAAAGGCCCGCTTCGCCTGCACGGTCTCCGTCGCAGTCAAAGCCCCCCTGATAATGTTATTCGGTATCCGACATGAAAACTTAAGCCAACCTGACAGGATGAAGCGGGATGTAAATGAACGAGCTGGAACGAGCTTCTACGGGCAGAGTTTTGAGCCTACGTTCGTCTGAGCGATTGCAACTGTCCGACCTGTTCGGCTGCCAGGGACAGTTCCGCCTGCGTGAGCGGCGTTCGACTGAACCGTCCCTGTTGATACAGCTTCGTGATGCAGGCCACCAGGGGACCGGCAGCCTGCCATTCCCGCTCGACCAGTCCGGCAAACTCACGAGCGGTGGAGGAAGGATGTTTGCGCAGACCTTGCCGGTCCAGCGTGCGCAACATGCGGGTATAAAGCTGGAGCATCGCACCCTGCGAGGGCGCAATCGAAAAATGCAGAGTGGCCCAGAGCCCGACCCGGTCCCGCACCATGAGCAGAACCATGGCCAACCCGACGACAAACAAACCCGTCGCGAGCCCCGCCAGGCCCGGCTGAAATCTGTGGGCCAGATACCGCAGCCTGCTCAAAGCCTTCGTTGCCGGGCCGCTCAGCGAAGCAACCCAATGGCTCGCTTTCTCCCGCACAAAGTCGCTGCCCTCTCGCACTCCATGCACGACCGCCAATTGATCCTTTGCACTATAGCTGACGAATAGGCGGTCCCACTGCAATCGCAGGGACGCTCCAAACCGGCTGAGCGAGGCCCAGTGGGAGGCCGCAGCCGCCGCGTTGACCGCTGGAGTGGGGTCCATGGTGATCCAGCCGGACCGGGGGAAATACACCTCGACCCAGGCATGGGCGTCCCGCTGACGCACGGTGAAGTAGCCTCCGTACTCGTTCCATTCCGTGGCCAGAAATCCCGTGACCAGCCTGGCAGGAATGCCGAGGGTCCGCAGCATCACGACCATCGCGGTCGCATAATGTTCGCAGTAACCAGTTTTACGCGTGAACAAAAACTCTTCGAGCGGATGGGTGAGCGTTGCCTGATCCGCGTCGAGGCTGTAGCGATAGTTTTCTAACAGATGTCGCTGAACCGCCAGCGTCCGTTCGAACGGGGTCGCAGCCCCCTGAACCACACGCTGCGCCAGGGCTGCAATCTGTTGCAGCCCCTCCGGGACCTGAAGGTAGCGGGCGCGGACCGCTTCCGGATAATCCAAGGCCGTGGCAGTCCGTTCCTCCGCAAGGAGCTGCGGCAGTTGTGATGTGACGGAATAGCGAAGACGCGACGAAGGGGGAGCAGGCAAATGGAGCCCGCTCATGGCATCGGCCTGCACGGAGGGAAACTCGCCGCTCACGAGCTCCGCAAATGGCGCGGCGAACAGGACCGCCGTATCGAGCGTTTCCAGCAGAATGTCCTGACGGATCGTGGGGGACTGTCTGCCGGGCGGACGGACGAAAAAGGTTCCCTCCGCCACAAGGCCGAGTGAGCGCCGTCTGGCTTTGCTGTGGCTCCAGGACCGTCCATTGTATTGATCGTAGGCCAGGCCTC
>SXPO01000181.1 GCA_005793285.1 Nitrospiraceae bacterium | reverse complement strand
GCCGATCGCCGCATTGAAAAGGTATTCAAGATCGATGAATTCTCCGCCATGGCGATCGCCGGCGCCGCCGGCCCCTGCATTGAGATGGCCAGGCTGTTCCAAACCGAGCTGGAGCATTACGAAAAGTTGGAAGGCATGCAGCTGTCTTGCGAGGGAAAAGCGAATAAGCTCGGCCAGATGGTCAAAGCCAATCTCCCGATGGTGTTTCATGGGTTGGTGGTAATGCCGTTGTACGTGGGCTATGACCTCACGCGCGCCGAAGGGCGCATCTTCAAGTATGACCTGGCCGGTGGGCGCTATGAGGAATCGGATTATCACGCCATCGGATCGGGCGGAAAAGACGCGCGCAATACGATGCGCGAGTATTTCCAGAAAAACCTGTCGGAACCCGACGCGCTCAAGCTAGCGTTGACCGCGTTGTACAATGCCGCAGACGACGATGTGGGTACAGGAGGGCCGGATCTCGTTCGAGGGATCTATCCGACGGCCAAGTTCGTTACCGCACAGGGCATCGCCGATGTGGCCGACGACCGGATCCGTTCCGTCTACGACGGCATGATTGCCGCACGACGATCGAGGGAGACGTAGCCATGCCGATGCCCTATTACGTGTCTCCCGAACAGATGATGCAAGACAAGGCGGAGTATGCCAAAAAGGGCATCGCTAAGGGCCGGTCCATCATCGCCATGGAGTATACCGACGGCATTTTGTTGACGGCCGACAATCCCAGCGCGTCGTTGCACAAGGTCTCGGAGATCTATGACTGTATCGCGTTTGCCGGAGCCGGCAAGTACAGCGAGTTTGAGAATCTGCGCAAGGCCGGCATCCGGCACGCCGATCTCAAAGGGTTCATGTATAGCCGCGAAGACGTGACGGGCCGCTCTCTGGCCAACGGGTATTCCCAGAGCCTCGGCACGATTTTCAGCCAGGAGCTGAAACCGCTCGAAGTGGAAATTCTGGTGGTGCAGGTCGGCGTCAACGGCCATCCAAACGAAATGTACCGGATTTCATTCGATGGGAGCATCATCGATGAAAAGAACTTCGCGGTCATCGGCGGGAAGTCGGATGCCGTACAGACGGTGTTGAAAGAGAAAAGCTCAGGCCAAGCCCCAGCGCTGGAGACGGCGTTGGCCCGCTGCCTCTCGGCGCTCGAACAGACCGCGAATCTCAAGCTGCCCCCCGAAGGATTGGAAGTGGCGGTCTTGGAGCGCCACCGCGTCGGCCGGAAATTCCGTCGTTTGCCGGTGGCGGATATTCGCCGGCTCCTCTTCATCTAAATCCTCGCAGCACTATTCCGTACCTTTGGTTGAAGACCGAAGCGCAGGCGTGTAATCTGATTCCACACGACCATGGTGTATCCTGGCCCCATCAAACAGCGGATCTTCGGCCTTGAGAATGAGTACGGTCTGATTTTCTCGCCGAACGGCCGGATCTATCTGCCGATGGAAAAGGTCCTGGGGTATATCTTCGAAGGCCTCATTCCCAACAGCTGGCCGTCCAATGCGTTTTTGGTCAACGGCGCGCGGTTCTATCAGGATACCGGCTGCCACCCGGAATATTCCACGCCGGAATGCGACAACATTCTCGACCTTGTGATCCATGACAAGGCCGGTGAGCGGCTGCTGGAAGCCTGTTTGCCGGCTGCCGAAGAGCGTCTTCGCGAGGAGGGGCTGTCCGGCGAGATTTATATTTTCAAGAACAATACCGATTCTCTGGGCAATACCTACGGCTGCCACGAAAATTTTCTGATGCGGCGCGACGTCGATTTCTGGAAAGTGACGGAGCAGCTGATCCCGTTCTTCGTCACACGGCAGGTGTTCAGCGGAGCGGGGAAAGTGCTCAAGGTATCCGGCAAGCCGCAGTATTTTATTTCCCAGCGGGCGCAGCATATTCACGAAAAGACGTCGTCGTCGACAACATCCTCGCGCAGCATCATCAATACCAGAGACGAGCCGCATGCCGATGCGGAGCGCTATCGCCGCCTTCATATCATCGTGGGTGATTCCAACATGTCGGAGTTTGCCACGTATCTCAAGGTGGGTACGGCGGCGCTGGTCTTGTCGATGATCGAAGAAGGCTATGCGGTCCATGGGATAGAGCTGGAGGACCCCGTCAAGGCGATCCGCGAGATTGCACGCGATTATACGCTCAAGAAAAAAGTGCGGCTTGATGACGGCCGGCAGTTGACCGCGATTGAAATTCAGCGAATCTATTTGGAACGCGCCAGGGAGTATCTGGATCGGCATGCGCATGACCCGACTCTCGATGACGTCTCTGTCAAATGGCAGAAGGTGCTCGATCAGTTGGAAGACGATCCCATGCAGCTGATCCATCAGGTCGATTGGGTAACCAAAAAACATCTGATTCAATCCTATGTGGATAGAAAGTCCTGCGGCTGGGACGATCCTCGGGTGTTGTTGCTGGATCTGCAGTACCATGACGTGAAACGGACGCGGGGACTGTATTACCTCATGGAATCCCGTGGGCTCATCGAGCGGGTGGTGGAGGAAGAATTCGTTCAGCGGGCGATGTCCACGCCTCCTCAGACGACGAGGGCCAAGGTTCGCGGCGACTTTATCCGGTTCGCCAGGGCGAAGAATCGCTCGTATACGGTGGATTGGACCTATCTGAAGCTGAACGGCTATTGGGAGGAAACGATTCTGTGCATGGACCCGTTCAGCCCCGTCAATCGGCGGGTCGAAGAATTACTCTCTCAAATGTCAGGAGGGCGCTTTTACCGATGACACAGCCACGTGGTTCGCTTCTTCGGCAACGGACTGGTACGACAGTATTCGTTGCCGTGCTCCTGTGGGCCGGTCTGGTCCCGTTCGGCCTCTGTGCCGGCATCCCACTGGGTAGTCAGAGTTCTGATGGGCACTACAGCGGCAAGCAGGGCCAGATCATCGTGATCAACGTTCCTACGGATGAGGCCTCCGCCCAAGTGCAGGGGAGATTTCTTGGAAGGACCGTCAGCTTTTTCCAGGAGACGCGATTGGGGGAGCCGAAAGGGTTTGTGGGGTTGCTGGGAATCGATATGCAGGAGGAGCCGGGAACTCACGAATTGGCCATTCAGATCACGGAGGGGGAACATGGCCGATCGCTCAGCTATCGTGTGTTGGTGTTGAAAGAAAAGTTTCGCGTCGAGCACCTCAAGTTTCCCAAGGACAAGGTCGATCTCGACGAACAGGGGTTGGTGCGATGGAAGGGCGAGCAGGAGCAAGTCAAGGCGGCGCTTGCAGCCGACTCATCCATGAAATTGTGGCAGCCGAGTTTTGTGGAGCCGGTGAACGGGAAGCGAACCGGCATGTTCGGCAGCGTCAGAATCATGAACGGGCAAGCCCGCAATCCACACAACGGAGAAGACATCGGCGCGCCGCTCGGCACGGAGGTGGCTGCGACGAACGACGGAATCGTGCGGCTCACGGTCGATCATATCTTTTCGGGAAAGGGCGTCTTTCTCGACCATGGGCTTGGATTCTATTCGATGTATTTCCATCTGTCTGACGTGTTGGTGAAAGAAGGGGACCTCGTGCGGGCGGGACAGATCGTCGGGAAGGTGGGCGCGACCGGCCGTGC
>SXPO01000180.1 GCA_005793285.1 Nitrospiraceae bacterium | reverse complement strand
TCGAGCAGGGGCTGCATTTCGCCGCCCGCCTGGCGGAGAAATACGTGGTCATGGCCAAGGGCGCCGTCATGGCCGCCGGCAAAAGCGATCAATTGAACGCCGATATGGTGCGCCAGCATTTGACGGTCTAGCCGGCCGTCGTCGGGTTTACTGTAGCGTGGCCAAGGACAAGCCGCCTCGGCAGGGAAAGTAAGGGGTATGTGATGACTCCCCCCCCCCAACTAGCATGTACTCCTTGCTTTCCAGAGCTGAATGCCTGTTTGGGGCGGCCCACGCAGTGATCACAAGAGCTGTGTTCGGCAGTTTAGGGAGGGTGCGGAAACGATGAAAGAGGCTGTTGCTCAGCCTATGGACTGAGCAACGTATTAATGACCAGGGGGTGAGGACTATGAATGTGAAAGGATTCATCATAGAGGACGATCAAGGGAAGGAATTCGTCGTGGTATGCGGGAAGCCGTATAAGCAGCCGGGGAAAGCATTTGCTCTCAGGGGCTGGCAACGACGGCGGATGGTTCCGATGCAGTGTACCGGGCAAGAGCTTCGCCAAATCACTGGGGGAGTGCTGATCACACTCAAGGACTTGTTTCAAAACCTCCCGAGAGTGGTAGATAACGCTCCCTCCGATCCGGCGCGCCGCAATGCCATTATTGAGAGTACTGGCTGCTCAAAAAAGAGGAGGATGCTCTGATAAACAAGCCGATTCATTCTCCGGATCCTCTCAGGAATTTCCTAGTTTGTTTTCATGGTTTCCCCGATGGGTTTACCTCGTCGTGGTATGAGATGGTGCGCGACAGAGCAGGAGCGGAATGATACGCACGGCATCTAGGCTTATAGCCCAGCCTCAGTAGCGTTTTCACCCAATCCACATCCCCGTATAGAGTGTACGCGTAGATTGCAGCGGTGCGCACCGTTGACGCCGCGATCTACGATTGCGCTCGCGGTTGGAATGCAGGTTTCACCTACAGCAACAAGGAGGTTTTCGCTTTGCAACAGGTAACACAGAAGGTCACCAGAGAATCAAGCGTGGACGAGGCAGCGCTCGACACCATGACGGCCAGCAAGGAAACCTTGGAGGACTACACGCTGCGATTCGCGCCGCGAAGCTACCGCAAGTGGTCGACACAGGTTGTCGGCATCTCGGCGTTGGGCGGCATCGCCTATCTCGCCGACTTCGCCATCGGCGCCAACATCGGCATCTCCTACGGCACCATCAACGCGCTGTGGGGCATTCTCATCTTCGCGGTTGTCGTGATGCTGACCGGCTTCCCGGTTGCCTACTACTCGGCGCGGTACAACATCGACCTTGACCTCGTCACGCGCGGCAGCGGGTTCGGCTATTACGGCTCGGTCGTCACCAACGTTATCTATGCGACCTTCACCTTCATCTTCTTCGCTCTTGAGGGCTCTATCATGGCCCAGGGGCTCCAACTCGGGCTCGGCGTTCCGTTATGGATGGGGTACGCAGTGTCGACGCTCGTCATCTTCCCGTTGGTGATCTATGGCATGAAAGTGCTTTCGACGTTACAGGTCTGGACGACGCCTCTGTGGCTTCTCCTGATGGTCGCGCCCTTCGTCTACCTGGTCGTCAGTCACCCTGAGTCAGTCGGCCAGTTCTTTGCCTACCAGGGCCAGAATGCTATCCCGGGTTTCGATCTGGGCTCTACGCTGCTGGCTGCGGGCGTCTGCCTGTCCCTGATTGCGCAGATTGCCGAGCAGAACGACTACCTGCGCTTCATGCCGCCGATGACCCCTGAGAACAAGCGCAGCTGGTGGACCTGGATGTTCCTTGCCGGCCCTGGCTGGGTCATCTTCGGCGCCATCAAGCAGATCGTGGGTCTGTTTCTGGCGGTCTACCTGATCGCGAACGTCGCGAACAGCGCTGGCATTGCCAACCAGCCCGTGCACCAGTTCCTGGAGATCTACCAAAACTTCCTGCCAGGCTGGCTCGCGATGACGCTGGCGGTCGTGCTCGTGGTGATCAGCCAGATCAAAATCAACGTTACCAATGCCTACTCGGGATCGTTGGGATGGACGAACGTGTTCACCCGCATGACCAAGCACTATCCGGGCCGCATTGTATTCCTCGGCGTGAACCTGCTGATCGCGCTGATCCTGATGGAAGCGAACATGTTCGACTTCCTGAACACCATACTCGGGTTCTACGCCAACTGCGGCATGGCCTGGGTCGTCGTGGTGGCTTCGGATATTGTTTTCAACAAGTACCTGCTGAAGCTGTCGCCGATCACGCCTGAGTTCCGCCGCGGGATGTTGTACGACTTCAATCCCGTGGGCTTCGGGTCGATGCTGATCGCTGCGGGCCTGTCCGTCATCGCATTCTTCGGCGGGCTCGGCGAAGCCTTGCGGCCATACTCACCGCTGGTGGCGATCGGGCTTGCGCTGGTGCTGCCGCCCATCATCGCGATTGCGATGAAGGGCGAGTACTATTTACGGCGCACCGACGACGGCATCGCTCTGCCGATGTACGACCAGTACGGCAACCCGTCCGGAGCGCATCTGAAATGCCATGTCTGCCACCATGAGTACGAGCGCCCGGACATGATCAAGTCTGCCGGTCACGAGGGCTACATCTGCTCGCTCTGCCTGTCCACGGACAAGACAGGCGAGTATGTACTGCCCGCGCAGACCTCGCCGGGAACGCGAGGCGCTTATGGCGTGGCGGACCAGGAGCCGAGCTTAGACACATAGCACAAGGAGGACAGGCTATGAAGGTCTTAGTCTAGTAAAGGACCGATAGCCGGTTCATGTATCAGCACTAGCGACGCCGCAAGGGTAATCTCTTGTGGCGTCGCTTCCTCGTTTTGAACCCTGCCCCGCTATTCGTATAGTGGCTCCTTCGACTGGCCCCTGGCACATTCGAACTTTCCGGCACTTGGTTATTTGTCGTCTCGGTAACGGCCGTGAGAAATGTCCTCGCCGTGCTCGACTCGGTTACAGTATGATACGGCTCTGCTTGCCAGAAAGGAGCCCGGTGCTGCAACAACGTATTGAAGAAGTGACCAAAGCCAACCAGAGATTTTACGACGCCTTTGAGGCTCTCGACATTGCCAAGATGGATGAGGTCTGGGCGCACCAGGAGTACGTCACCTGTGTCCATCCGGGATGGACGCTTCGGTCTGAGTGGCCGAATGTGCGCGACTCCTGGGTGCTGATCTTCAACAACACTTTCTCCATGAAGTTCGAGCTCACCGATGTGATGGTGCAGGTGGCAGGTGATGTGGCCTGGGTCCTGTGCGTCGAAAGTATTACCACTCAGCAGTCGGATGAACCGCAGCAGGCCAAGGTTCTAGCGACGAATCTCTTTGAACGCATCGGGGACGAATGGCTGCTGATTCATCATCATGGATCGGCGGTGATGGGGTAGCGAGCGGGTCCTGACGCCGACCAGCCTGGCCGTCCTCGCACCCCGCCCGGTGTAGGGACCCCGCTGCGGGCGGCCAGGCTTCCCAGTCGGCGCCACCCGCTGAGAAGTAAGAAGGAAAAGGAGTAGGTGGGAAGGGGCAGGTGAGATGGAAGGCCCTCGTTGGATGTGTGCAGGAGAAGCCTACGAGGCCACCTGTCTGAGACTTGTGGGTGCTGTGAGGAGCATTGAATGAGGATCGTGTCGCTGTTGCCGAGTGCGACAGAAATTGTCTGTGTCTTGGGGCTGGGAGACCGGCTTGTCGGCGTGACGCATGAGTGTGATTATCCGCAATCTGTGCAGAGCCTCCCAAGAGTGACGCGCACAGTGATTCCTGTCGATGCGGCGAGCTGCGAGATCGACCGGTTGGTGAGCGAGCAGCTCAACACGACGAAGGCACTGTATCAGCTCGATCTACCGCTCCTTAAAGAGTTACGGCCTGATGTGATTGTGACGCAGTCGCTGTGCGATGTGTGCGCGGTCTCGCCGAACGAGGTGCAGATGGCTCTGGCGCAGTTGCCCGGTACTCCGCGCGTCGTCAATCTTGAACCGCAGTCATTGGACGGCCTGTTCGAGGCGATCCGGCAAGTGGCCTCTGCCGTCGGCCTGTCCGCTGATGACACCATCCGGCATTTGCGGAGGCGAGTCGAGGCGGTGGCAATGCGGTCGGCTGGGGTCTCCAAACGCCCTCGCGTCACGTTCTTAGAATGGCTGGATCCGCTGTTTTCAAGCGGCCATTGGAATCCGGAACTTGTTCGGATTGCCGGCGGTATCGAGGGGCTTGGTAAAGAAGGGCAGCCATCGAGGCGGCTTCGATGGGACGAGGTGCTGGCTTGGCAGCCGGAGGTCGTCGTCATGGCCTGTTGCGGCTTCACCATAGAACGGACCTGTCAGGATTTGGCCGGTACTCAGGCAATCGCCGGATGGCAAGAACTGCCGGCCGTTCGGTCCGGGCGGGTCTATGTGGCGGATGGGTCGCACTATTTCAATCGGCCAGGTCCCCGTCTCATTGAGAGCCTCGAACTTCTTGCCCATGCCATTCATCCAGATCATCACCCGTTGACGGATAGCGCATCGACTCTGCATCGTGTGGTAGCGGGATGAACGCGATCTGTATGGCCGGGCCAAGACCGGTCAGGTCTTCGGCGAGTTGGCAGGGACTTCATCGATCCGGATGGTCTTGATCCATTCGGCGGCGACGGTGTCGCGCGCTTCCATCGTCATCGCGGCATATTTGTGAAACATCTGTGGACCTCGCCTGCGGCGCCAGGTG
>SXPO01000179.1 GCA_005793285.1 Nitrospiraceae bacterium | reverse complement strand
TTCAGTGATAATCGGTGATCTCGACATCATGGGGTCCGTCAGCCTTCCAGAGAAAACAAATCCTCCACTGATCATTGATCCTGATACTGTGTTGTCCGACCCGATCGCCTTTCAATCGTTCCAGTCGGTTGCCTGCCGGTGCGAGAAGGTCTTTCAGGTCCGTCGCGTTGTCGAGCATCGTATTCGAACTCAATGATCTGGATACGATCGTGACCATGGCCCGGCAGGCCAAAGAGTGGAGGCCGCTCCTGCCGTCAGCCATGCGCATCCTGGGAAGCTTCCGGCCTTTGAGGGACGCTCACGGCTTCATGCCCCGTCCGGTCATCGTTAGGAGTTCAGCTGCCGTTTGATCGAGCAATACAGCCCATACCCTTGGGCCAACAGCCCGGTCACGAGTAGTCCTAATGCCGTCGGAAGCCACGGTGAGGCAGGGTCATCGAGTCCATACATGCCGATGACGAACCCTAGGGCGACAGCGACGATGCCGACCGATCGCGCGATGACGCCCCTCAGCGCCCAATTATTCGATGACGAGGTGTGATCAGGCGGCATTTTGAAAATCTTCGCAGACTGTGGTCCCCACCGGCAGATATTGATCGGTCTACTTGCCATTCACGGCCGGCTCGATCGTATCGTATGTTATAGCCATTTCCTTTGCCGAAATCCGATCAGCATTCCACCAGCGACGAGTCCCATCATTCCTAAGATCAGCGGGTACCCCCATTCCCATTTCAATTCCGGCATATGCTCGAAATTCATCCCGTAAATGCTCGCAATAAAACTGAGCGGCATAAAGATCGTCGTGATGACCGTGAGCACACGCATGACGGCGTTCAAACGGTAGCTGACGCTTGAGAGATACATCTCCAGGCTGGCCGACACCATTTCGCGCAAGGTCTCGATGGTATCGACGACATGCACGACGTGATCGTACACGTCGCGGAAAAACAGCTTCGTCGGCTCATGGAGAAACGGGCATTCGGAGCGAGACAGGTTGCTCATTGCTTCCCGCAGCGGCCAAACAGCCCGGCGCACGAACAACAACTGCCGCTTCAACGCGTGGATATGTTTGAGTGTATCGGGCTTGGGATCGGCGGTCACCCGTTCCTGAAGGGATTCGATCTGTTCGCCAAGCGCTTCGAGCACGGCAAAATATTGGTCCACGACCGCGTCCACCAACGCATAGAGCAGATAGTCCGACCCATGCTGGCGAAGTCGCCCCTTGCCGCCGCGCAAGCGATCGCGCACCGGACGAAACACATCAGTCCCATTCTCTTGAAACGACAAGACGTAATTGCGTCCAAGCACGAAACTCACCTGCTCAACAAGGAGATTCCCCCGGTCGTCCATGGTCAGCATCTTCATGACCAGGAACACAGAGGTCTCATAATCGTCCAGCTTCGGCCGCTGATCCGTATTGGCGATATCCTCCAAGAGAAGAGGATGGAGATCGAACTGTTTCCCAAAGGCTTCCAGCACATCGACCTTGTGCACCCCGCTGATATTGACCCAGGTCACCGTTTCGTCTACGGGCAGGCGCAAGTCGTTCGGGTCCACGACGGCGCGCTCGTCGCACTGCGAACCTGAATAGGTGAAGAGCGTGATTGAGACCATGTCCGCCCGCTGTTCACCGATGTGGATCAGCGTGCCAGGCGACAATCCTGTTTTCTTCGATCGTTTTTGAACCAGCTTCATAGCACTGTGCTTGTACGCAGATTCCTACGCGGGGTCAAGTCTGTCACGGCGCAATTCAGTTCCTTTTCTTCTGTCTCACGCCCTGTTACGCTGTCGCCACGATGTGGGGTTGCGAACTCAAGGCGCGGGAAGGGTGGCACTGAGATTTACAAGGAAGGACTTCTTACTGAGATGAACACCTACTGTCCGGCCCGCATCAGGCGCCTACAGGCCTCCTCAAGATCTTCATCGGTCTTGGCATAGCTGAAACGAATGAAGTCGGCGCCGGTATGGCCTGAAAAGAAGGCTTCCCCTGGAACACCCGCCACACCGGTTTGCTCCAAGAGATACATCGCGCGGACTTTCCCGGTCGAACCAGGCAGCTTGGATACATCCGCCAACACGTAATAGGCGCCGCCTGGAACTGACGGAGTGAGCCCCGCCTCGACCAACGCGCTGCAAAAACGGTCGCGTTTGTCCTGATACGAGCGCGCAAGATCGCTGTAGAAGTCGTCCGGCAATTCGAGGATTCCGCCCGCCACTCCCTTCTGAAGCGGAGCTGGAGCACAGACATACAACAGATCATTCATCGCGCCGATGGCTTGCGCCCATGGCCTAGCTGCAGCTGTATACCCAATGCGCCAACCAGTCACGCTGAAGGTCTTGGAGTATCCCCCGATCGTGATGGTGCGCTCGGCCATCCCGGGTAATGCCGCCATACTCAGATGCTGGCGCCCGTCATAGAGAAAGTACTCGTAGATTTCATCTGTAAAGACGAACAGATCATGCCGGCTGGCGAGTGCTGCGATCCCCTCCAGTTCCTCCCGCGTGAATACCTTGCCGGACGGATTCCCTGGTGAATTGACAATGATGGCCTTCGTTTTCTGCGTAATCACCTGTTCGAGCTGACGAGAATCGTAGCTCCACTTTGGCGGACGCATTGTCACGAGCACCGGTACGGCCTCGACTGCCAATAATGCGCTGATGTGGTACTGATAGTACGGTTCGAATAGGATGACTTCGTCACCGGGATTCAGCAGTGCCGCACAGGCACAGTGAAATGCGCCGGTGGCCCCGGCACTGACCGTCACCTCGGTTTCGGAATCGACCGTGATCCCGTTATAGCGCGCCAGCTTCCCGGCAATGGCCTGCCGCAATTCCGGCAATCCATCGAAACGTGTATAGACGTTGTAGCCATCTTCGATCGCCCGCCCAGCCGCCCGCAGGACCGCAGGGGGTACCGGCGTGTCACAAACCCCTTGAGCCATGTTGAGCCCCTTCGCGCTCACGCAGGCCTGTGTCATGGCCCTGATTTCAGACTGTGCCAGGTCCGCCATCCGCCGATTGACCGCACGTTCCCTCTTCATGGAGTCCCTCCTCCTATTTGCGGTCCCTTTCTCGCAAACATCTGGGCATCCGTCACCTACGGAATGAGTTGCGAGTTCCTAGGGCGTAGACCTGGGCCGACTGCCGATTCAAACAGACCCCTATGACTTGCCCCACAAGGCTTCCAACCGCTGGACCCTGCCACAGTTGAACTTGTAGTATTTATATCTGATCGGGTTCTTCTTGTAGTAATCCTGGTGGTAATCTTCCGCCTGGTAGAATGTCGAGGCTTTCACCAACTGCGTGACAATCGGCGCGGAAAACCGCTTGGATCGCTCGATCGCAGATTTCGATTCCTCCGAAAGCCGTTGCTCCTCCTCCGTCCCATAGAACACCACGGACCGATATTGGCTCCCATGGTCACAGAACTGAGCATTTGGCGTCACCGGATCGATGTTCCGCCAAAAGGCTTCCAGCAATTTCTGATAACTGACTTTGGATGGATCGTAGCTGATTTCGACCGCTTCAGCGTGGCCGGTTCTC
>SXPO01000178.1 GCA_005793285.1 Nitrospiraceae bacterium | reverse complement strand
TAGGTCACGCCCCATTTCCAGCACGTGCATGGTGTTGTAAACATGCGGTATACTTATTCCTGTGACGAGTCACCCTTCGTACGGAGGCTCGCATGGCACGGAGCAATCAAGAGCAATCCTACCGAGCACGCGCGTTGAAATTATTCCCTTGGATTTGTGCCCACTGCGGGCGCGAATTTGACGGCAAGAAGCTGAACCAACTCACGGTCCATCACAAGGACCATAATCATGACAACAATCCCCCGGACGGCAGCAACTGGGAGTTGCTCTGCCTCGATTGTCACGACAATGAGCATCAGCGCGATCAGGTCGGTGGCGGGGCGAGCGAACCTGCGTCGAACCGTAAGCTGGATCGCCCCTTCACACCCTTTGCTCATCTGGCCGGCCTGCTCAAACACAACCCGGCGACAATTGTGCGCCCTACAGATTCTTCCCCCATAAGGAACTCAACTCAGGGTAATTCGCACGATAGTCGGCGTGGCTGGCGCGGATGACTTTCAGCGCTTCATCTCGTCCGTATATGCCGGTAATTTCCACCTTGTGCTGAGTCGTCCCCGGCGCACTCTTATAGGTGAGAAAGTAATGCTGGAGGCGATCGAGAAGCGCCCTTGAACATTGCGAAATGTCCGTAAAGTTGCCGTACACGGCATCGTCCCGCATAACGGCGATGATTTTGTCGTCGGCCTCGCCGCCGTCGGCCAGGCTCAAGCCACCGATCGGCAGCGCCGTTAGAAGGATATCGCTGTGGGGGATACTCTTCTCAGACAACACACAGATATCGAGTGGATCACCGTCGCCGACCATCCCTTTGCGACGGGCTCGCTTGGCAAAAATACTGGCGACCTGCTCTCCAGAATACGTCTGAGGGATCAATCCGTAGTAGACCGGACAAAAATTTGAAAACCGCTGCGGCCGGTCTACTTTGAGAAATCCGCTGCTCTTGTCCACTTCATATTTGACCGTGTCGGTCGGGACGATTTCGATGTAGGCCGTCACCACCTCTGGGGCTTCCTCCCCGATGGATACCCCATGCCAGGGGTGCGCCTTGAACATCAACCCGAGCAGGCGTTGAAAGGGATCACTTCCCCCGCGTATCGCCGCTGTCTTGTCGATGTGTAGGTCCTTTCCATTCCGCTTCTTCTCTTTCATGCATCCTCCTCGTATCTGCCGACTATTGATCCAGTATCTCTCAGACATTCGACAGGATCAATCATAGTTCACCTGTACCCTATGACGCTCCTTCTATCGGGCAAAAGAAAGTCGCCCGGTAGAGATCCCTGGCGACTTGTAGAATTGTCTCACAATCGGTACTCTTCACCGCGACAGATTCCAATTCTCTATGGACCACCTACGATCCAAGCCCCACCCCCGCGATCCCTTGCACGGGATTACTCTGGAATCTATTGTCACCACACTGGTGGCACGGCATGGGTGGGCAGAACTTGGGAAACGGGTTCCTATTCGCTGTTTCCGTCACCATCCCACGATAGCCTCCAGCTTGACGTTCTTGCGGAAAACACCCTGGGCGCGCCAACGGATCGAACGGATGTTTGTCGCCGAACTCCCTAAACCATAAGCTGACATCATGGCTTCCAACTCTACTATTTATAAAGCGACGCTACAGATCGCGGACATGGACCGCCAATACTACCAGGATCATGCCCTGACTGTGGCACGCCATCCATCTGAAACGGACGAACGCGTGATGATGCGGCTGCTGGCCTTCGCGCTCCACGCAAACGAGACCTTGTCCTTCGGGCGTGGCGTGGGAACCGAGGACGAACCAGCACTCTGGCAAAAGGATTTGACCGGCGCTATCCATCTCTGGATTGAGGTCGGACAGCCGGACGAGAAATCCCTCCGTCAGGCTTGCGGCCGCGCCGCGCAGGTTGCCGTGTATGCCTATGGAGCCAGGAGCGCCGACGCCTGGTGGGCGAAGAATCATGCTCTGCTCGATCGGCTGGACAACCTGACCGTAACCCTCCTTCCGATGGAAAGCGTTCGCGCCCTCACATCATTGGCCAGCCCCAGTATGCGCCTGCAATGGACGATTCAGGACGGACATCTGTGGATTGCCGACGATACCCAGAACGTCCATATTGAACTTCAGCGATTGAAGAGCTGACACCTGATCGTCAGGTGCGCCTGATATGAAACAGTGTGAGACCTGCCTTCACTCTGGCCTTAGGCAACATGAACTTATGCATCTGGACGGTCGGGAGGGATTCGACTGATTCTTCCCACATGACCGACAATGCCTGCTGCGCCAATACCGTCCTCAGGCCGACCGGTCCGACCACGAACGCGTATCCTTGTGATCGCAACATCTGCCGTAACCAAGCTACGCTCGCCGTCAATGCTGCCGCCTCCGTGAACGAAGCATAAGGCAGCCATTGGTAAATCAGATCATAGGGCTGGTGATTCATCATCGTCTGGTCCCAGATCGACGTCGGCACAATGCGAATCTGCCTCAGCCACTCCCACTGTTGCGGGGTAGCGCACCTGGTCCAGAGTTCCTGAGCCTGGCGCTGCGCATAGGCGGCATAGTAGCTACGGATCGTATAGTCGCGCGGACGATCGCACGCGATGCAGGTCTCAATCACCGCATCGCCGTTGTCGATCAGCACCCGTTCCGCCCGCGAGAGAACCGTCCCGAGCTTAGGATCCTGCTCCGCCAGGTCTTGTACAAAGTCCGCAACAAACGGCTGCGCTGCTAATTCCCCGATCTCTTCCTCATCGTCCGGATACGACAACACTGCTCCAAACGCGTCGGCAGGGCGAATCGGCGGGATTCCCTGCACGAAAAGCGTACGCCAGTCGATAGGACTATCTGCATAGGCATATTCTGCAGACGGCATGGGTACCACCGTGATCCCCTGCCGGAGCCCTATGGCAATTTGTTTCTCCCGATCTTTCAACATCAGCTCATGCCCCTTCACCTCCAGACGGCGATCCAGCGGCGCCACGCGCCGACTTCGTACATCGACATAGGACAGGCCAGTACTATCGTCCACAACCGTCGCCTTCCGGATGATCCCACTCTGCACCGTGAGACAGAGGTTCTGCTCCGGCTCGAAGTAGCGAAGCGGGGGATCCTGCGACGGAATCCACGTCACCTGATGAGACCGCGACTGATCCATAAACAGCGCCATGGGATTTTCACCGGTAGACAGCACGGGGGTAAAACAACTACTGAATAGCCGGAATGCTGCTTCCGATGGATAGGTGGGAATCCCGCGATAGCACAGCGGCTGTGGATTTGACCGCCCCTCGTTCTGATCGTCGAACAGGCCGCGGATCAACTCAAACACGGCTGAGCCGGTACCGGGCAGCAGTGACTTGAAGAGTTCGACGACGGGGAGAAAATCAATATGGTCCCAATGCATGGCCCCCATACAGGCCATGAAGCGAGCCGATTCGAACGTACTACTGTCCAGGACATAGAGCGCGTCTTTCCGATGACGGATCGTCGCAATTCCCTCTGCATCGATACTGAAATCCTCGTCCTGATAGAACCACCGTACTTCTTCAATCGGCACCCGCAAGGCCTGAGCCGCCATCGCACGCAAATGATCCGCTGTGATCTGCCGCCACCCTGGCTTCGCCGCGAGATTCAATCTGGTTTCGTTGGTCAACCCGCCCGGTTTCAGTCCGATCCACTGCCCCCAATCGAGCCGAATGCGTGCTCTCGTGAGCGAGACTGTTCCGTCGGTATTCGACTGCCATTCACACTCATGCAACGGGTGACCTGAAGGGTCCGTGGCAAGAAACCGCCGGCCATCGGACCGATAGAAGATCAGATGCCCGGTTGGACGTATGACGACTCGCCCCCCCTTTTGCTCCAACTGGTCGGCGAGGGCGCGCGTGGATGGAAATGAAAGGTGCGTGGGATTCTGCAGGGCACAGGAGACTGGATCAGGGGACATTTACTCGCGGAGTTGTCCGCTCCCCAGGACAATGAATTTGAAACAGGTCAGTTCTTCGAGTCCCATCGGACCGCGCGCATGGATCCGCGAAGTGCTGATGCCGATTTCAGCCCCGAGGCCGAACTGATAGCCGTCATTGAGCCGCGTGGAGGCATTGACAAGAACCGCGCCGGCATCGACTTCTTTGAGGAACCGCATCGAACGGCCATAATCCGACGTCACAATGGCCTCCGTATGCCGCGACCCATACCGCGCGATATGCTCCATGGCCTCGTCTATGTTCTTCACGACTTTGACCGCCAGCACCAGATCGAGGAACTCGGTCCCGTAATCCTGATCACCGGCCGGTTTTGCCTCAGGAACCAGCTGGCAGGTCTTGGGACATCCGCGAATCTCGACCTTTGCCGACAGGAGACTCGCCGCCAGCTTGGGGAGCAGTGTCCGTGCGATCGATTGGTGAATCAGCAAAGTCTCCATCGCATTGCAGGTCGAGGGACGCTGCGCTTTGGCATTCACGCAAATCGACTCGGCCATCGCCGGATCTGCCGAAACATCCACATACACATGGCAGACCCCCGCATCGTGCTTCACGACGGGAATGGTCGAATGTTCGGCAATAAGCTTCATGAGGGACTCGCCGCCGCGTGGAATAATCAAATCAATGTATCGATCTTGCTTGAGTAACACCGGCACCAGCTCACGATCTGGCCGCTCGACAAAGGTGATTGATCCAGCCGGCACACCGGCCTTTTCGGCTGCCTCAGATAAGATCGCGGCGATGGCGCGGTTGGAATGAATCGCTTCGCTGCCGCCCCGCAACACACACACATTCCCGGACTTAAGACAGAGCGCCGCTGAATCCGCAGTGACGTTGGGACGAGACTCGTAGATAATACCGATGACACCGATCGGCGCGCGCACACGCCCCACCTGCATCCCGTTGGGCCTGGTCCACATCGTAGGCGCTGTTCCCAGGGGATC
>SXPO01000177.1 GCA_005793285.1 Nitrospiraceae bacterium | reverse complement strand
GGGGAGCGCTATAAAGTCGTGACGACCGAAACGAAGAACTACTTCCTCGGCTTGTATGGCCGCGCTCCAGGTCCGCTGGACAGTGAAATCCTGGCCCTCGCCATCGGCAATGAAGAGCCGATCAAGACGAGGCCCGCAGACCGGCTTGAGCCCGAGCTTGAGGCGAATAAGAAAGAACTGCCGGCCTCCGCCTCGTCGGTTGAAGACCAGCTCTCCTTCGCGCTGTTCCCGGCAATCGCGAGAGAGTTTTTCGACGCCCGCGAGAAAGGCGACTTGACTCCCCCGCTGCTGGAGTCCGTCTCAACCAAAGGACCGGCCGTCGCCCATGAACTCCACCTCGCGCCGGTGGAATTCAACGTAACGGTGCACGGCGAGACCTACCATGTGAAGGTGTCCGGCTCAGGCCGCAAGACAGATGGCCGCAAACCCTACTATATCCGCGTCAACGATAAGCTCGAAGAGATCTCCCTGGAACCGATCCAGGAAATTCTCGCCGGCGTCCCGGAGTCTCCGGACACAGGCACGAGCGCCAAGCCAAAGCGACCGCGACCGTCGAAGCCGGGAGATGTGGCGCCGCCCATGCCGGGCCGGGTCGTCAAAATCCTGGTTGCCGTGGGAGATCGGGTGAAGGCCGGCGATCCTCTCCTGATCGTCGAAGCGATGAAGATGGAAAGCCGTGTCCCGACACCGATCAACGGAACCGTGGCAGCCATCCTGGCCTCCGAAGGCGATCATGTGAAGACGGATGAAACGGTCATCCAACTGGAGTAACTCTCACACCCCGCATCCTTCCCTCCGCGCAGACAGACCGCCAGACCTGGTCCTGTTTGCCCTCTGCCTGCTGACGCTGCTGGTCGGCGCCTGCGCGCCGTCCTCACCGATTCCGTCGCAATTCGAAGCGTTTGAGCGGATTCCGATTCATACCGTGACCGTCCACGGGCAACAGCTTGCCTACTTGGATGTGGGAACCGGCCCACCGGTCATCTTGATTCATGGGTTCGGGGGATCGATGTGGCAATGGGAACAGCAGCAGCATGCGCTGGCAGAACATTTCCGCGTGCTCACCCTTGATTTGCCCGGTTCCGGACTCTCCGACAAACCGGACATCGAGTACCGGCCCGACCAAATGTTGGATTATTTTGTGGGATTCATGGATGCGCTGGAGATCTCCCACGCCACGCTGGTCGGTAATTCCATGGGCGCCGGCCTCGCCATCGCGATGACATTGGAACATCCCACTCGTGTCGCGAAGCTCGTCCTGATCGGAGGGCTCCCTCAGCAGATCCTGCAGAAACTCACCAGCCCATCGATCAGGCGCGCCCTAGAAACCCGCGCGCCGGTTTGGCTTATCTCGCTCGGCAATTGGCTGTTCGGAGGCCTGCTGACAGAGTCCGTCCTGCGCGAAATCGTGCATGACCCGGCGCTGCTGACTCCGGCCGTCATCGAGCGGGCGAACCGCAACCGCCGCCGGCCTGGGCTCATCGCGCCCGTCCTGGCTGCGCAACGCGCGCTGCCGCTATGGGAGTCTGGATTCGCCCTGCGCCTCGGCGCCGTCACGCATCACACGTTAGTAATCTGGGGAGAAGAAGACCGGGTCTTTCCGATCGCCGTGGGCGAAGAGCTCCATCGCACCATCAGCGGGTCCCAGTTCGTACGTATCCCCCATGCCGGCCATCTACCCCAGTGGGAACGGCCGGACCTAGTCAACCGTTCGCTGATCGCGTATATTCAACACCATTAGATAGAGATGATAGCTGACCAACGGCTCCATCACACAGCCTCAACAAAGGAGAGCATGATGCAGATAGCTTATCGTGGATTGATCGTCACGGCGCTGGGCCTCTCGCTTGGACTCGCCGGATGTGCGGGCATGGGCGGTTCCTCCGGAATCGGTTTCATGTACAAGAATCTCGCGGTTGCCGACGGCAGCGCAGTCGCAGGCGAAGGAAATAATATCCTCTTCAAAGGCAGCCCCCTCGGCTTGTCCGGCGCCGGAGTGAAAACCGGCGACGCGCTGCGAGACGTCAAGGTGGCGCAGACCGACCTCGCACTGGTCAACATTGCCCAGACGAAGGGAGCCGGAAAGGTCCGTATCATCAGCGTGGTCCCTTCGCTCGACACTCCGGTGTGCGAACAGCAGACCCATTATCTCAGTGAGCGAAACAAGGGACTCGACAAGATGGTCGAGCTCATTACCGTGAGTGTCGATACCCCCTTCGCTCAAAAGCGGTTCGCCGCAGAAGCCAAGATCGACAACGTCACATTCTTGTCCGACTATCGAGGTGGCGAGTTTGGCAAGACCTACGGGCTGTTCTTGGGTGGCCCGCATATTTTGGCCAGAGCCATCATCGTCGTCGACACCACGAATAAGATCCGTTATCTTCAAGTGACGCCTGAACTGACACAACTTCCAGACATGGAAGAAGCGTTCCGATTCGCCCGCTCGCTGATTACGGCAAGCTAACGCCACAGCACAGGCACAGGTTGAGGTTAAGGATATAAGACCGTATGATATCCTTAACCTTGGCCTGAACCTGAACCTCAGCCTACAGCATCCCCTGAACCTATGGCCCACTACCACCTGCTCGTGATAGGAACCGGCCCGGCCGGCCAAAAGGCTGCCGTGCAGGCAGCCAAACTCGGCAAGAAAGTGGGCTTGATCGAGCGGAAGGAAGCCGTCGGAGGCGTCTGCATCAACACCGGCACCATTCCGAGCAAAGCCCTGCGCGAAGCCGTGCTCTTTTTTTCCGGAATTCCACAGCGCAGCATATACGGCACCCCGCCCCAGCTCAAGGAAACGATTACGATCGAGGAACTCACCTTCCACGCCAACCACGTCATCAAGAATGAGATCCAGGTCGTCCAGGATCAGATGGCTCGGAACCGGATCGACATGATCTTCGGATCAGCGAGTTTTCTCGATCCGCATTGTCTCCGCATCCAACACAGAAGCGGCTCGATCGAACAACATACGGCGGATTTCATTGTCATCGCCGTCGGCACAGAACCAAGCCGCCCGGCCGATATCCCGTTCGACGACACCTCCGTGATCGATACAGACGGGCTCATGACTCTCAAACGGATTCCCGCCTCCATCGTCATCGTTGGAGGCGGAGTCATCGGAACAGAGTACGCCTCCATTCTCGCAGCGCTGGGAGTGCCGGTCACCCTCATCGACAAACGTCCTCGTCTGTTGGAGTTTGCCGATGCCGAGATCATCGACATGCTCCAGCGACAGATGAGATCGCTCGGCGTGACCTTGCATCACGAAGAAGAAGTGCTGGCGATCAAGAAGGAGCCCGACAATTCGATCACTGTCTGTTTGCGACATGCCAAGCCGATCCAGGCATCTACGCTCATGTATGCCATCGGCAGGGTGGGCGCAACAGGAGCCCTCAACCTGGATGCCGCCGGATTGAAACCGGACGGTCGAGGCCGCATCGCCGTAAACACACATTTCCAGACGGCCGTTCCACATATTTATGCGGCCGGCGACGTCATCGGATTTCCGGCGCTCGCGTCCACCTCGATGCAACAGGGCCGCCACGCCTCCTGCCATGCCTTCGGCCATCCTGACCGCACCGACAATTCATTATTGCCCTACGGGGTCTACTCGATTCCGCAAATCTCCATGGTGGGCTGGAACGAGGAAGAGCTCACACAGGCCGACATTCCCTATGCGGTGGGTATCGCCCGCTATAAAGAAATCGCCCGTGGGCTGTTGATGGGCGATGAAACCGGCATGCTCAAGCTCTTATTCAATCAGCACACCCACGAGTTGCTCGGCATCCATGCCATCGGAGAGGGCGCGACAGAGCTGATTCACATCGGCCAGGCCGTTATGGCCTTTCACGGCAAGATCGACTATTTTATCGACACGGTCTTCAATTACCCAACCCTGGCAGAATGTTATAAAGTTGCCGCACTGGACGGCATCAATCGCTTGCCAAGACCCTGGCTACCGCCGCCCCACAAGACGTAACGCATTTACTGAGGAACCGACCATGTCCTTCTCACAACACCTGAGACAACGTGCAACACCCATCTGGGATGCCCAACTGAGCCACCCCTTCGTCGTCGCGCTCGGTAACGGCAGGCTGCCTGAACAAACATTCAAGTACTACATCTTGCAAGACGCCAGATTCCTCGGCGATCTCTCACGGGTCTTCGCCGCAGGCGCCATGAAAGCGCCGGACTCCGAGAGCACTCTGCGCCTTGCTAAACTGGCGGAAGACACCATCGTGGTTGAACGCAGCCTGCATGAGAATTACGGGAAGCGCTGGAAGCTGACGGCCAAACAGATGTCCTCCGTTCCGATGGCCCCCACAAACTACGCCTACACGAGACACATGCTCTCCGTGGCACAGAACGGATCGGCCGCGGAGATTCTCGTCGTCGCCCTTCCCTGTGCCTGGATCTACTGCGTCGTGGGGCAATATTTGTTACGAAACGGCGCGCCGCCCAAAAGCCATCCCTACCGTGACTGGCTCATGCTCTATGCCTCGCCTGAGTTCGCCGACGTCCAGCAATGGATGCGAAAGAAGGTCGATCAGTGGGCCAAGACGGCGGGGAAGGAAGAACGGAGGCGCATGGAAGAATCCTTCATCATCAGCTCCCGCTACGAGTGGATGTTCTGGGACATGGCCTGGAAGGAAGAAGAGTGGCCGGTGTAGAAGAGACGGATCCTGTCATCCAGCAGCCCCTTCGTGCCAGCTGGTAGCCTATCGTAACACTGTCCCGAAGGCGGCGAAGAGTTGCCCTGTCAGATACCGGGTGGATTGATGATCACCCGACCCTTTCCGGCGTATGTAGTCGTTGATCACGCGCCCGTCGGCGGTTTTGTGCATGTCCGGCTGCCGTAGGTTCATCCGGTAACGTTCGACTCCCGCCGATACCCAACTCACGAAGAGCACCGTCCCGTCACGCTCCACCTTCTCCACTACGCCCACATGCGTGAGCGGATCGTTGGGCAAGCCGTCACGATTGGAATCCCAGGTGTTGTGAAAAAACACAAGATCGCCCGGATACAGGGTCGGGCCATAGTGTATTCGCCCCTGTTGCACGACATGGGTATAGATGCGCCCGACGCCGTTGCCGCCGTCCAGTTCACCTAGCCCATCGTATAAATCGACATGTTGCGTGGCATACAGGCCTCGAACGAGGCCCGAACAATCAGGGGGATAGAAACGACCGCCCACGTCGACTCGATTCCGACCCAGAAGTTCGACGGCTGTGTGCACCAAGGCCTCTTGCTTCGGCGCCCCCTTAGCCATGGCACAGCAGATCTCTCCGCGCGTTCCGGTCGTGGGGACCATCATATCGGCTGCATCTTGTGCCGGTTGACGCCCTATCGTGGCGCAGCCTGTTAGAGCAACTGCGACGAATAGAATCAGAAGATCAATTGCAGACGAGCGAGGATCGCTGACGAAATCCGTCATGCTTCAATTACGATTTTTGCCTGGCCTTTGCCAACGCCATCGCCATTGCGCCGATCGGCTGGGGCGCTCGTGCCGCCGCTTGGCCGGATGCCGACTGCCCACGTCCGCGTGAGTCGCGGGCCGCCTCGCTCCCGGACTGTATCGGAGCAGCCGGACGACCGGCTGCATCATCGATCCGCATCGTCAGCGAAATGCGCTGGCGCTTGAGATCCACATCCAGCACCTTCACCTTGACGATCTGCCCCGGTTTCACCACTTCGTGCGGATCTTTCACAAACTTATTCGCCAGCGCCGACACATGGACGAGCCCGTCCTGATGCACGC
>SXPO01000176.1 GCA_005793285.1 Nitrospiraceae bacterium | reverse complement strand
TACCAGAAGCAAGGTATCGGCACTGCCGTCGTTCAGCGTATTCTCGACCACCCTCGCCTCAAGAAAATTGAGCTGTTTTGGCTCTGCACCAGGCGCCCCGGTTTTTATGAACGGCTTGGATTTAGCTCTCAAGAACAGACCGGGATGGTCTGGAGCCGAAGCAAGCCGTCACGCGCAGAGTGAGACCGCCTGGAGTTTCAGTGCGCATGAGCGGGAGCGGCGCGTTTCATCCTCTTTGGAGAGAGCAGTATCGAGAGAAAAAATACCGTTGTGGCAAGGAGAACGATCGCAGGTCCTGATGGCACGTCCCAGAATGCGGAGATCATCACACCGGCCACCGATGTCGTCGTGCCGATGATGACGGAATAGAGGGTCAGGGTCATGAGGCTGTGTGTGAGCTGATAGGCCGTCGAAGCTGGAATCAGGATCATGGCAAACACGAGGATGGCGCCGACGGTTTTCAGTGACACGACAACGGTGAGTGCGACGAGGGTCAGCAGGAGAAAGAAGATGGCGCGGGCCGGAATGCCGGACGCGTCAGCCATCTCTTGATCGAAGGCGATAAAGTACAGTTCCTTTGAGAATATCAGGATGAGTCCAAGGACGAGAATGGCCAATCCGCCGATCACGCGCAGTTCATCGCTGCTCACCGACAGCACGCTGCCGAACAAATAGCCGTACACTTCGGCGTTATAGGTTTTCATCAAGCCGATGAACAGGATCGCCAGCGCCATCGTGGCGGTGTAGAGAATGCCGATCGAAACGTCCAGTTTCATTCGGCCTCTCTCTTCGACCCACCCGGTGATCCAGACGGTCGCAAGGCCGAACAGAATGGCCAGCAACAACGGCGGCCAGCCCATCAAATAACCCAGCGCGACTCCGGCAAACGCCGCGTGTGACGTGCCGGCCCCCACAAAGGCGAGGCCACGTAGAACAACGAATACTCCGACGACCGAACAGAGCCCCCCTACCATCGCCGCAGCGAGGAGAGACCGTTGCATGAAGTCGTAGGTCAGGAGTTCCAGCATCGCAATCTTCCAGCTCTTCAGTGATGGTGGTGATAATCCTCAACAATCACGAGATCTTTCTCCGTGATCACCAGGTCTTTGCCATAGACCGCGCTGAGGATGTCCGGCTTGAGGACATCGGCGGGCGGGCCGGCGGCGTAGAGCCTGGTCTTGAGGAGCACCAACCGATCGACGCGGGAGCGGATCATGTTGATGTCATGGGTGATCAATAGTACGGTCAACTTCAATTCTTCGTGCAGGTGTTGAACGAGCTCGATGACGTTGTGTTGCGTCGTGATATCCAGCCCGGTGGTGGGCTCGTCCAACAGCAACACTTTCGGTTGTTGTGCCAATGCCCGTGCAATGAATACACGCTGCTGCTGGCCTCCTGACAAATGACCGAGCGCGGTGTCTTTGTATCCCTCCATCGACACATGCGCCAGTGCCGCCATGGCGATTTCTCGGTCGTGAGCTCCTGGACGGCTGAACAACCCGAGCGCCCCGTAACGGCCCATCATGACTGTTTCGAGCACTGTGACCGGAAAATTTCGATCTACGACGCCTTTCTGTGGGAGATAGCCGATTTTTGCACGGTGATGACATCGTAATTTGTCACAGGCACAGTCGAAAATGTGCAGGTGGCCTTCGATCGGCGCCATGAGTCCCAAGACCGCCCTGCAGAGGGTGGTTTTTCCCGATCCATTTGGACCGATAACTCCGACAAATTCGCCGGCACCGATGGAGAGCGAAATGTCCTTGAGCGCAATGACGCCGGAAAATCCAAATGATGCATGGTCAAACCGAATGATGGGTTGATTCATGAGGCTGCGTCATCAAGTCTGAAAGTCATAAGGTCGAACGTCCACAAGGCTAAGAAGCCAACCCCATGCAACGTGATGACCTTAAGACTTTTTGGCATTCGACTGCTTATGGCGCGTCCAGCGCGTTGGCCAATTGGAGCACATTATAGCGGAGCATGTCGAGGTAGCTCTCGGTTCCCGGTAATCCTCCAGGCAAGGTGGTCAGGACGACGACCCGGGCTTTGGTTTCCTTGCCCAGGAGGTTGGGGAGTTTTTGGCTCAGTTGAATTTCAGACACAATGACTTTGATGCGGTCTTTCTTGATTTTTTCGATCAGCGATTGCAACTGAAGGGCGGATGGTTCTGTGCCCGTTTGCACTTGAATCGTTGCGGCGATATCGAAGCCGAATCGCCTGGCCATATAGGGCCAGGCCGGATGGTGCGCGACGAAGCGATGGTCCGATAACGATTTCACCCGGTCAGACAATTCGTTACGCAGCCGGTCCAATCGCTGGAGATAGGCCGCTTGGTTGTTGCGGTATGTCTCTGCATGGGCGGGGTCGATCTTGATCAGGGCCGCGGTGATATGGCCCAGCATGATCGCGACGTTTTCAGGGTCCAGCCAGATATGGGGATTCCCGCCAGACGCATGTTCCCCATTCTCTGGGTGCTCATTATGATGCAGGTCAGAGTGATCACGAATCAGGCCGACACCTTGAGAAGTGGTCACGACGCGCAGCGACGGGCTTCCGGCGTTCTTTACCAGCGCGGCGACCCAGACCTCTAAACCGGTGCCGATCTCGAACAGTAATTGGGCTTTTCGCACCGCGACCAAATCGGTCGGTTTCGGTGAGTAGGTATGTTCATTCTCATAGCCGCTGAGCAACGACTTTACCTGTACATGGGCACCTCCGACCTGCTCCGTGAGATCCTTAAGGACTGGAATGGTCACCACGATACTGATCGGATTGTGAGCTGGCTCTGTGGAAGACGCCAAGACCGGGCTGAATAGGACAAGCAGGGTCGAAAGAGCAATCGAAATGGGCGATGTATGTGCTCGGTCTATCGAAAACATGGGCGTGGGACCGTAACACTCAGGTTCTGCCATGTCAACGTGACGATCGACGGATATATTCTCATTAAGCCGTCTCGCTTGACCGGAAGCGAGAGTTCCATTAGCGTAGCACCCTCGAACGCCGATGCCCATTGAAGGATTGGGAAAGGATAGCTCCGTCATGAAAGTTGTCGGGTTGATGTCAGGAACGTCCGGTGACGGCGTCGATGCAGCGCTGGTCGAAATTGGCCCTCGGAAAGCGGGTCTTCGCATCAAGATGATCGCGTTTTACCCACTGCCGTATCCACGCTCGCTTCGGCAACGCATTTTATCCGCGTCCCTGTCAGGCGCCGTATCGGAACTCTGCCATCTCAATGCGCTTTTGGGCGAATGGTTTGCCAATGCCGCGCTCGGCGCCATCCGCGCTGCGAAGTTACACCCCAAGGACATCGATCTTATCGGCTCTCATGGCCAGACCGTCCATCATCTTCCGTACGGGATCAAGGATGCGGGTGTCGGCGCCATTCGTTCTACCTTTCAGATCGCCGAACCTGCCGTGATTGCCGAACGAACAGGAATCACTACGGTCGCGGATTTTCGCCCACGCGATATGGCTGCCGGCGGGCAGGGCGCGCCGCTGACTCCGGGAGTCCATGCGCTGCTGTTCCGTCATCCCCGTCGCGCGCGGCTTATCGTGAACCTCGGCGGGATCAGCAATGTGACCTACCTGCCGCGAGGATCCGGCTTTGACGGCCTGATGGCGTTCGACACCGGTCCGGCCAATATGGTGTTGGATGGCCTGATGGCCAGGATTACGAATGGGCGCATGGCGATGGATCGTGAGGGGCGTGTGGCCGCTCGTGGGCAGGTCGACGGACGACTGTTGGCCAAACTGCTCGCGCATCCGTATTTGTCGCAAGCTCCGCCGAAATCCACCGGGAGGGAAGTCTTCGGAGTAAAGATGCTGGATGAGCTGCTGGCAAGGCAGCAAGCGCAGCAGCTACCGATGGAAAATCTTCTAGCGACATGCAGCCGGTGGACGGCCGAAGCCGTCGGCTCGGCTAGACGGTGGATTCGCGGTGGAATCGACGAAGTGATTGTCGGCGGCGGTGGAGTCAAAAATCGCGCTATCATGCAACAGCTCGCCGATGTTTTTGCGCCTGTCCCGGTGAGCGCG
>SXPO01000175.1 GCA_005793285.1 Nitrospiraceae bacterium | reverse complement strand
TTGCTCCGGCTCTGCCGAGATGGTCTGTTTGGGCGAAGGCCCTTTGGGAATCGGCTCGAAGAGGTGTGTGATCGTCGGGAGCAGGGTGTCGGCTTTGATGTCGCCCACGACGATCAGGGTGGCATTGTTGGGAGAATAAAATGTGTCGTAGTGGCGCTGCAAGTCGTCGAGCGACATTGCATCGAGATCGGCAAACCAGCCGATAACCGGCCAATGATAGGGATGGCTTAGGAACGTTTGTGCAAACAAGGCTTCGACCAGCGCGCCTTGCGGATCATCCTCGCTTCTCAACCGCCGCTCTTCTTTGACGACTTCACGTTCGGTCGTAAATTCGTTGTTATCGAGAATCAGGCCCTGCATGCGGTCCGCTTCAAGCTCCAGCGCCAGTTCGACGCGATCGGCGGCGAGGTTTTCGAAATAGGCGGTGAAGTCTTGGCTGGTAAACGCATTGTCGATCCCGCCGTTCTTGCGGATGATGCGGGAAAAGGACCCTTTGGGATATTTCGCCGTGCCTTTGAACATCATGTGTTCGAGCATGTGGGAGAGTCCAGCACGGCCCATCACTTCGTTTCGGGAGCCGACCTTGTACCACACTTGCACTGTCGCCACCGGGGCCTTCGGGACCTCGACCAGCAGCACTTTCATGCCGTTAGACAGCACATGCTCAAGAGGTTCGAGGGCCATTGACGAAGCGGCGTCAGAGAGCGCAAGAAGCGCTGCAAGGAGGCACGTCGTCGAATAGTAGTGGAGAGCCGGCCGCGTCATGATGGGATAAGCAACACCCAGTATGCTAACAACGGGATTCGATAGGTGTCAAGGTAACTGATCCTCGGTCTGCGGGAAGATTCCCGAGTTGTCCGCACGCGCCGAGCACGTCGCGTCCCCTGCTTTTACGGACGAATACATCGATTCCGGCCTGGCGGAGTGTGGATTGAAATCGGAGCACATCGCGATCCGGAGGGCGATGGAAACGGCTTCCAGGAAATTCGTTGAACGGGATCAGATTCACTTTGCACTTCATGCCTCGAAGCAGAGTCGTCAAACGCTGGGCGTCTATCGTCCGGTCGTTGACATTCGCCAGCAGGACATACTCAAAGGTCAGCCGCCGGGTCGGCGCCAGGGGATACCGGCGGCAGGCTGCCAGTAATGATTTAAGTGATGCGATTTCGCTGGCGGCGGGCATGAGCTCCCGGCGCTGTTCTTCCGTGGTGGCATTGAGGGAGATAGCCAGATTGACGCCGAGAGCCGCGACTCGTTTCAAACGGGACGCGAGCCCTGCCGTCGATACGACGATCCGTCTGGGCGACCATCCAAGGCCCCACGACGTATCGGTCAAGCAGGTAATGGCCGTTTCGAGCGCGTCCACATTGGCCAAGGGCTCTCCCATTCCCATGAAGACCAGATTGGTGATTCGCTCGCCGGCCTTGAGCTGGTCCTGAGCGGTCAAGACTTGATCGACGATTTCGTGGGCTTTGAGATTGCGTTTCAGGCCCATGGTGCCGGTCAGGCAGAAGCCGCAGTCCAACATGCAGCCGACTTGGGTAGAGACACACAGTGTCAGCCGATCGTCGTCGGGGATGAGCACGGCTTCAATCAGTAATCCATCGTCGAGCGTCAACAGTAATTTTCTCGTGCCGTCCTGAGACGGCAACATTGTACAGTGGGGTGCGCGCCCGACGATTGCGATCTCGCCCAATGCCGATCGATCGCGGGAAGGCAGGTCGGTCAGCTGGGCGATGGCGCGCGCGCGTCGGCGGTACAGCCAGCGGAGGATTTGTCCGGCCCGATAATTCGGCCAGCCCTGTGCGCGGACAAACTTCACCATCTGCGGTTCAGTAAGGGCCAATAAGTTGGTTGGAACGGGCAGTGTCGGCATACAGAGCATTCCCGATCTCGTGTTGGGACGAAGAGCCTATCATAAGTGAGAATGAACCGACAGCATGAGGAGCGCCGAGTCATGATGCGGTTGTAAAACTTCTTTCATTGCGGCTCATGCTGTATATAATGAACGGCGATGAAAAGACCGACCATCAACCCTCGATCTGCCGCAAGTCTTGGCCGAAGCTTTGCGCCGGTTTCGCTGGCCCTGTTTCTCACCGCCGCCGGCTGCCTCTTTTTGTCTGACGCACAGTCGGCACCGGTTTTGGATTCAGAAAAGCTGCAAGCGGATGGTTGCGGGTCGGCTGAGGAGTGTTTCACTGCCGCGGCATGGCCGAAAGAGCGGTTCGGCCATGCGTTGACGAAAGAACAGGTTGCGACGCTCAAACTGGAACGGCTCCGACGAGTGATGGAGCAATTCCCGGCTTCGCCTTGGGCCAAGCGGGCGGGGTTGTTGTCGGGCGTGATGCTGGTTCAGCGGAATCCGGCCGAAGCGCTTACCTATCTCCGTTCGGCCCAACCAGACTTTTCAGTCCTCGATGATTACATCCGGTTCTGGATCGGTGAATCATTGCTTCATCTGGGGGAGAGGAGAGAAGCGGCCAGGGCATTCGAATCAGTGCCGCAATCAGTCCCCGATTCCAATCTGCTTGATCAGGTGGCCCTCCGTGCAGGGGAAGCCTGGTACCAAGCCTCCAGTTGTCCTGAAGCGCTGGCGTGGCTCACCAAGGCCGTCGGTATCAACGATAAAGAGCCGCGAGTGCCCCAGGCCTGGTTGCGGCTGGCCGATTGCTATCTTCGAGCCAATCAGCAGGCTGACGGCAGGGAGGCGCTGAAAAAACTATGGATGAAGTTCCCGCAGACGAAGGAAGCCAAGGAGGCAGAAGTTCTGCTGGCGACCAATATCGGTGGCGAGTCCTGGGCCCCTCAGCCCGATGACTTTTATGCCAGGGCCCAGGCGTTTCTGGGACAGGCTCTGCATGCGGACGCGATCGACGAACTGAAAAAGTTTCTTGCGAAAGATCCATCATCTTCCCGTCGTGGGGACGCCAAGCTGAAATTGGGCATTGCGCAAGTCAGATTGAAACTCTACGCTCAAGCGCGTGAGACCTTTCAGGAACTTGCTGGGACCCAGACAGTTCAGTCCGATGAAGCCGTGGTCTGGCTGGCCCGTGTCTATCTTCGACAGGGAATGGGTGAGAAACTGTTGGAGTTGAGCCGGGGATTACCCAAGCGGTCCTTGTCTCCCGAACAAAAAGGGCAGATCAATTTATTTGCCGGGATCTGGTTGGAAGATCAGGCCCAGTTTGATGAGGCGATCACGAAGTACCGGCATGTCGTCAAGTCTGGAGAGCCGGCATCCCAGCGGGCGGAAGCCCAGTGGCGCGAAGGGTGGGTGCTCTATCGAACGGGTCGCTACCAGGATGCGATTGCCGTGTGGCAACCAATCGTTGATCAGCGAGACGGTGAATGGGAACCCCAAGCGCTCTATTGGATCGCGCGGTCTCAGAGTCATGCCAGAGAGTCCAAATCAAAAGAAACCTTCCATCTCCTCTGCAAGCGCTACCCTCTCACGTACTATTGTCAATTGGCGCAGGGACGGACTGACATCCCAGCCGTGGCGCCTGTAGACCAGGAAAAGATGCAGAGGGATTTTTCGGGTGCGGCCGTGGCCAGTCCACAAGCCACGGATATGGTTCAGGCGCCTGGTCAGCGCAGCAATGGCCGGGCGGAAATCGAACAACAGCCGACCTATCGGCGGGCGATTGAACTCAGAACGCTTGGTCTTGAGCAGGATGCCGCGAGAGAACTTGCCGTATTGACAGACCACTACAGCCGAGATCCCAACGTGCTGGCGGCGCTGCCTGTGATGTTGAATGAAGTCGGGGCCTACCATCATGCGCTGCGCCTCGTGCGGGCTCGATTTCGAGACCGTCTGGAGCGAACTGGGGGGGCTGTGGCGGACGATTTGTGGAATGTCGCCTACCCGACAGGATTGATTCACATGATCAAAACACAGGGAATCAACGGGGTGGACCCATTTCTCATTGCGGCGATCATCAGGGAAGAAAGTCAATATGATTGGCGCGCCGTGTCCCGTGTCGGAGCCATCGGTCTTATGCAAATCATGCCTGCAACGGCCAATGCGGTGGCCCAGCGGTATCGTCTTCCCGGCGTGGTGCGGGAGGATTTGTTCGATCAGGATACGAATATTCAGATCGGGGTTCGGTACGTGGAGCAGTTGCTTGCGCAGTTTTCCGGCAACATGGCGCAGACCATCGCGGCGTACAATGCGGGTCCGATCGCCGTTGAGAGTTGGGCGGCGACCTATCGAGGCCGGAGCGAAGACGAATTCGTCGAGTTGATTCCGTTCCAAGAAACCAGGCAATATGTGAAGCGTGTCCTCCGCAGCTACAAGGAATATCTCCGCCTCGCCGGCGCTACAAAGTCCGTTTCTTGACAAGATTTCGCAAAGTTTTTTATAGTGCGGCTCGAATAATGAGAAGAGAGGGTACAGAGGATCACTATGGCGTTAGATCGGTTGGATGCGCTTGAAGATCGGATCAAAGACCTGGTGAAATTAGTCCAGGAAATGAAGCGGAAAAATGCTTCGTTGGAGGATGAAGTTAAGGCAGCCCGCCAGCGGCTCGCCTCGCAGGATGACGTGAATCGCCAGTGGGAAAAAGAGCGAGTCGATATCAGGTCGAGAATCGAGCGGGTCATGAGCGAGATAGAATTGCTGGAATGTGCGGACGATGCCAAGGAGGTGGCCCTTGACTAAGACGGTCGATGTTGAGATCTATGGCCAGCGGTATGCGATTCGCGGTGTTGCCGACGATGCCTATATTCGTCGGCTGGCTCATTTCGTCGATGATCACATGAAACATCTGGCCGAAGGTATGAAGACGGCCACTCCCTCGAAATTAGCCGTGTTGACGGCCGTTAATCTTGCCCATCAGTTCTTCGAGTCAGAAAAGAAGCGGGCCCAGGGAGAGGCGGATGCCGATCGGCGGATGGATACATTGATGGAGTCCATCGAAGAGCAGATGCCGACGTCGCTCTTTCGGTAAATCCCCTTCCCTCCCCACGGTTCGTCTTATCTCCGTTCGTCATCGAGAGCAAGTTTCGCCTTGCTTTCATAGAAGCCCTTTGTTATCGTGGACCTACATTCTGTGATCATGTAGGTGTGGTGTTGTAACGGACAAACGGGGGATCGAGAATAGATTTCAGAACAGCTGACTCGACTGGAAACGAACGTTGCGAAAGCGAGAGAGAACGGCATAATGTCCCTGTATGGTGCGGTAATCCGGTGGATTCTCACTAGGGATGGCATACCCAGATGGAATTTTTTGGCTGATTTTTGGCGACAAGATGTCAATGACAGAGGGTGGTCGCATGCCGTTCATGGTGAGGGTCAACAGATGGTTCTTGTTTCTCACACCGATCCTTTTCCGCGGCTGGGATCTCGACAGGCGATCCTGCGGTCAAGGGGAAGGCAGAGTGACAGGAATCTGACGGATGTCGTACTAGAGGGCAGACGGTCTCGCGCATTTCTCGACTGAACTGTCAGCCATCTCCTGGGCGTTGTTCTCCCTCCGTTCCTGTCTGTTAGAAGCATCCCGCTTAATCCGTGTATACCATACGAGCAAACCAGGCAGTCCTGGATACCTGGTTTGCCAAGAAGGGGGTGACTCCCATTTCTACTTCAATCGTTTTCTACATTGTCTGTGCAATTGCCGGAGCCCTTGTGGGGGGCGTGGTATTTGAATTGGTGCGCCGCAACATGGCTGGGGCGAAACGGACTGAGATGGAAGAGCAGGCCAAGCAGGTCGTGCACAATGCCCAACGCGAAGCCGACAATGTGCTGAAAGAGGCCAAGCTGGAAGCTAAGGATCTCGTGTTTCAGGCAAAATCAGAGATCGAGAAAGAGCAAAAGGCAAAGCTTGTCGAACTTGCAGCTGTCGAGAAACGTTTTCTTCAGAAGGAAGAGGGATTTGATCGAAAGCTCGTTGCGCTGGACAAGCGGGAGGGCGAGTCGCAGAAACGCGATCAGGAGTTCGCGAAGCGTGAGGAGGGGCTGAACGCCAAAGAAACAGCTTGTGCCAAGGCCGAACGTGAGCATCGTGAAGCGTTGGAGCGTGTGGCCGGCATGACGGCGGAAGAAGCCAGAAAACATTTGATCGTCGAAATGGAGTCGCAGGCTCGACTTGATGCTGCTGGCATCGCCAAGCGGACGATCGAAGAGGCGCGTGAAAATGCCGAACGGGAAGCGCGTGAAATCATCACCAGCTCCATTCAGCGGGTGGTGCGCGACTATGTGTCAGAATCCACCATTTCAGTGGTCCAGATTCCAAATGACGCGATGAAGGGCCGGATCATTGGCCGGGAAGGGCGAAATATCCGCGCGATTGAGGCGGCCACAGGGATTGATTTGATCATCGATGAGACGCCGGAGGCCGTGATCATTTCGGGGTTCGATCCCTTGCGGCGGGAGATCGCGAAAGTCTCGCTTGAGCGGTTGATGCACGATGGCCGGATTCATCCCACCCGCATCGAAGAGATTGTGGAAAAGGTGAAGGTCGATATCGACAAGCTGATGTATGAAGAAGCCGAAAAGATCATCTTCGAGCTGGGGCTTGCGGATTTTCATCCTGAGTTGATCAAAGTGTTGGGGCGGCTCAAGTATCGGACGAGCTACGGGCAGAACAATCTGTATCATGCGCGGGAAGCGTCGTATATTTGCGGCATCATGGCGTCGGAATTGGGGCTCGACGTCAAGTTGGCGCGGCGCGGCGCCTTGCTCCATGACATCGGCAAAGCGGTCAGTCATGAGGAGGAAGGGCCGCATGCCATGCTGGGGGCCGAGATCGCCAAAAAATACGGAGAATCTCCCAAGATCGTGAACGCGATTGCCGCACACCATGAACAGGTGGAGCCGCTATGTCCGGAAAGTGTCCTGGTGGCTGCGGCTGAGGCGCTCTCGGCTGCCCGGCCAGGAGCCAGACGAGAAGCGCTGGAGTCCTACGTGAAACGGTTAGAAAAACTCGAGTCCTTGGCCACGGGACAAAAGGGAGTGCAAAAGGCCTATGCAATTCAAGCCGGGCGTGAAATCCGCGTGATCGTACGACAGGAAGACATCACCGATGTCGAATCGTTCCAGCTTTCCCGCGAGTTGGCGAAGAAAATCGAACAGGAACTGACTTATCCGGGGCAAATCAAAGTGACCGTCATTCGGGAGAGCCGGTACGTGGAATACGCCCGATGAAGGTGCTGTGTATCGGTGATATCATGGGCGAGCCGGGGCGGCGCGCCGTATCCCGTGCCCTCCCGCGTCTTGTTGCGCAGCGTCAAATCGATGCCGTGATTGGAAACGGAGAGAATGTCGCGGGCGGGTTCGGTATTACGCCGGAATTGGCCGAAGAATTGTTTGAATTAGGCCTCTCAGTCATCACCACGGGCAATCATGCCTGGGATAAGAAGGAAGTGCTCGATTATTTTCCGCGCGAATCCCGCCTGCTGCGGCCGTCGAACTATCCGCCCGGAGTGCCAGGCAAAGGCAGTGTGGTCATTGAAACTGCGGGCGGCGAACGGCTGGCGGTGCTTCAGCTGATGGGCCGGGCCTACATGCCGACGATCGATTGTCCGTTTCAAACGGCCAAACGTGAATTGTCGCGATTGAAACAGGAAACATCGGCGGTGATCGTCGATATGCATGCGGAAGCCACGTCTGAAAAAATGGCCATGGGCCATTATTTAGACGGTGAGGTCACGGCGGTGGTCGGCACGCATACCCATGTGCAAACAGCCGACGATCAAATTTTGCCCAAGGGGACGGCCTATATTACCGATATCGGGATGACCGGCCCGCTGCATTCGGTGATTGGAGTGAAAAAGGAACTGGCGATTGAAAAATTTCTGACCGGCATGCCCCGCCGCTTTGAAGTGGCATCAGGCCCGTCTGTTTTCTGTGCGGTGTTGCTGGAGCTTGATGCGCGCTTGGGCAAGGCCATCGCGTTTGAGCGGATCCGCATGATCGATTGAAGGAGGCCGCCACGAGTCGTACCTGCCCCTTCCCATCGTCCGGCGACTCCCCGTCGAGGCGTATTTTCACGATATCGGAACTGACAGGTCTGGTTCGAGCATCTCTCGAAACCGATTTTTCAGAGGTATGGATCGAGGGAGAAATTTCCAATCTTCGCGCGCCCGGGTCCGGGCATCTCTACTGTACGCTCAAAGACGATTCCAGCCAGATGCGAGCCGTTATTTTCCGGTCGACCGCGCTTCGATTGCGGTTCGGTTTGGAAGATGGGCTGCATGTCGTTGCGCGGGGACGAGTCACAGTATATGAGCCGCGCGGGGAGTATCAGGTCGTTCTTGAGTATGTCGAACCGAAGGGTCGCGGCGCGCAGCAGGTGGCGTTTGAGCAA
>SXPO01000174.1 GCA_005793285.1 Nitrospiraceae bacterium | reverse complement strand
CACCTAGCCTGCTCGTGACTGAGTGTGATGGTACAGTCGCCGGATGGCCCTGAAAGTAAGAGGCGCGTTTTCTTGCCTGATGATTCATGGACTGGTTTCCCACCAAGCCAGACCATACGCCGTTCTGCCTGTGGGGTATCCACAATCACTCTATTCTTCAGAAGGCGTGAGACCCACTGAAGCGAGACTCGTGGTTTCGGCGCACGCTGCTCGAACCAGTCGCGGACATCCATGTCCAATCCACGGTTTTCGAGAAAATTGAGCATCGATCGCCTGAGTCCGTCGCCGATCCATTGGGGTGTCTCGCCAGATTGATCCTTGTGCCGGAGATCGTTTTCGGCAAACCCCTGAAACTCCGGACCGATGATACGCAGACCATGGGAGGCCGGATCGAGGCCGACTGGGCTATGGGCGGTGGCCGTGAACCGGTGCCAAAACGCCGATTGAATCAGATCCGCCGCCACCAATTGCCGCACACGCTCCAGCGAGTCCAGGGTTTCCTGGACTGTCTCTGAGGGGAATCCGTACATCAGATAGGCATGGACCAAGATACCCGCGTCTCGAAATGCCGCTGCGACCAGCGCCGTGCGATCGACCGTAATGCCTTTCTTCATCTTCTCCAGCAGGCGGTCTGACGCCGCTTCGAGCCCAGCCGTCACGGCGATACAGCCGGATGCGGAGAGCAGGCGGCAGAGGTCCGGTGAGAAGGCTTCTTCAAAGCGGATATTGCCCCACCAGGCAATATCGATCTTTCGTTCCAGCAGGGCTAAGGCGAGCGATTTGAGTGCGGCAGGAGGGGCCGCTTCATCCACAAAATGAAATCCCCTGCGTCCCGTCTCGGCCATCAATTGCTCGATCTGTTTAATAAGCCGGTCGGTCGGCGTCATCTCGTAGCGGCCGATGTAATTGAGCCCCACGTCGCAAAACGTGCATTGTTTCCAATAGCAGCCATGCGCCACGGTCAATTTGTTCCAATGGCCTTCCGACCAGAGGCGATGCATCGGATTGATACTGTCGAGGATCGTCAGGTAGCGGTCCAATTGTAGTCCACGATAGGTGGGGCAGCCGATCTCGTCCATCGAGAAGTCGGCAGCTGCAGGATCGTCGGCAAAACGAATACGATTCTTCTCCCGATACAATGTCCGGCACAGGGCTGTTCGGGGTCGCGAGCCGGACAGATGTTCGATCAGAGAGAGCAGCGGCCGCTCGCCGTCGTCGAGGGTGATGAAGTCGATATAATCGAAGACGCGGGGATCGGCCACACGCCGCAATTCGGTATTGGCATAGCCGCCACCCAACGCAATCGGCAGGTCCGGCTGCCGGCGCTTGATTGCCTGGGCAATGCGGAACGCTCCGTACAGATTGCCGGGAAACGGCACGGAGAGGCAGATCAGCGTCGGCTTGATTCGGTCGAGATGGGCCTGAAGCGCATCCAACATGAATGTATCGGTGATGGTCGGCGCCGCGTTCAGTGCGGCGATCATGCCGTCGAACGACGAGGTGGATGTCGCCACCTGTTCGGCGTAGCGGCTGAGAGAAAAATGCGGCGAGACTGTCGCTTGAACCAGGTCGGCGAGATCTTCAAGATACAGCGTCGCCCACTGTTTGGCTCTGTCTTCAAGCGGCACGGACTTCGCGAACTTCGTTCTGCCTCGAAACCTGGGTCCCTGAGGCAGCAGGCCTGCTTGTATCATCCGCGCGGCGGCGCCGGGATTCTTGCCTTGAAGAAACGAGACGACTGGTTCGATCTGATCGAGATAGGCCTGCTCCATCGCAAGCATAGCGATTGCTTCGGGCGGCAGGTCGCCGTCTCGTTTCCGTATGTCGGCAAAGACACGGGTGAGTCCGGCCCGGCTGAACAGCCGCAGCACCATCTCGATGCCGAGATCAGCTTGCTCGGCAGCAATGTTGCGGGATTGAAGAAAGCCGGTAAGATAGGCGGTGGAAGGGTAGGGTGTATTCAGTTGGGTGAGCGGTGGAATCAGCAATAGAACTTGTTGGGCAACCATGCTCTCGACATAGCACAGAGGCGGGCGGGAATGCTATTCGGCAGATCCAGGCTAAGGCTGAGCGAAAACCTGGGGGGGTCTTCTGCTTGGCTTCGTCCATTGCCGTCGCCTCGAATATTGGTGGCTTCTGCAGAAAAGTTTCGGTACAGTGCCGGTCCATGAATCGTGGACCGGACTATCAACTCTACAGCGATTTTAACTGTCCCTTTTGCTACGCGTTGCATGAGCGATTGCATGATTTGAATGTGATCGAGCGTTGCGAATGGCGCGGGGTGCAACATGCGCCGCATTTGCCTCGCCCCATGCAGCCTTGGAGCGGGTCGTTGGGCGCGGAACTCCGGCATGAGGTGTCGGTCGTGCAGCGGTTGGCGCCGGAGTTGCCGATTGCGTTGCCGCCTGGGAAGCCGAATACGTTGCCGGCTATCGAGCAGGCGGTCGGATTGCTGCGCGTGGATCGCGCGCAGGGACTGGCATTCGTTCGCCAGGTCTATCGCGCCTTCTGGCGCGACGGGCAGGATATTTCCGATCCGTCGGTCTTGAGCCGGCTTGCAGGCATAGCGATTCCCAGTGAGCGGGATGAGAATAGCCGTAGGATTTCGCAAGAGTGGGAGGCGGCGTGGCACGAAACAGGCCAGGCCGGTGTCCCATTGATTGTCTCGCCGCAGGGTGATCTTCTTGTCGGGTGCGTACCGGTGGAACGGGTTCGGCGGTTTTTCGACTGACCGGCCACGCTGATACGATCTCCCTCTGCCGTGGTGCAGGTGCCTACGTCGGACGAGCCGGTTACCGCCCCATTCGATCTTTGAACGTCAATTCGGCCACTGCCGACTTATCCAGCTCACCCTTTCCTGCGTCGATCACGCGCCGATACTGACTGAGTGTTGCCTGAGCGACTGGGAGTAAAAGCCCGGTCTCCTTCGCTAAGTCGAGCGCGATGGCGGAGTCTTTTGCGGCATGGGCGGCTGAAAAATAGCACTCGTGCGCCCGGTATTGCATGTCTTCTCCGTCGGTCTCCAGCACCCGCGAAGCGGCGCCTGTTTGGCTGAATAGGTCCCGGAGCAGGGTCAGATCAATTCCTAGGGCCTCGCCCAGTCCCAACCCTTCGGCCAAGGCTGCGGTGTTGCTGTTCATCACCATATTGACGAGAGCTTTCACTGCCGCCGCTTCTCCAGCCTGGCCGATATAGCGGACGGTCTTGCCCATGGCGTCGAGGACCGGCCTGGCCCGATCGAAGACGTCTTGTGTGCCGCCGCACATGAGATAGAGCGTGCCTTGGCGCGCTTGGGTGATGCTGCCGGCCATACAGGCCTCTATACTAGATCCGCCGCGCGCGGTGACCAGTCGCTCGATATCGCGATGGACGTTTGGCGACAGGGTTGCGCAATTGATGAATAACCGGTTGTGCGCATGGGCCAGCAGCGAGGTTTCGTCTTGCTCGGCAAAGATCGCGCGCATGGCCTGATCGTCCGAGACGGCCGTGACGATGACGGAGGAGGTTTGGGCGACCTCCGCAGGTGTTTGTGCCCGTGTGATGTGAAGCTGTTCCGCTAGGGCTGCCGCTGTAGAAGAATGCAGATCAAAGATCGACGTCAGGGGAAAGCCCGCTTCGCTCAGGCGACGCGCCATATTGGCGCCCATGCGCCCCACGCCAACGAATCCGACGCGAAATTGGTTCTGCATACTGGGTCTCCCTCAGAGGCCGCAGGGTCAAGGTGCCGTATCGGAAAGATTGTACACAGATGTAACGGCTCGCGCATTATCCTTCAGCTCAACGCCGGCCGTCGTACCACACTGATAGGTGTTTCTTATCCGTCAAGGTTCGGCGCCGGTTGAAAAATACTCGCAGGATTTGTCCGGCGATCTCGCCTGCGGAGTAGAGGGAGATCTTGCGTGACGAGGTGTCGAGCGGATGCGTCGTCAAAATAATGAATTCCAGATTGCGCTGTAGCCCCCATTTTTGCAATCGTTTGCTGAGGTCGATTTCTTCCAGTGCATAGAGATCTTGACTGAATCCGCCGACTTCCACAAAGGCATCTCGGCGGCACACGAGCAGGGCGCCGGCGGCCCAACGAAGCAAGACCGACAGCTGTGTCCAGCATCGCAAGATGCCAGATGCCCACCAGGGCAATCCCGGCATGGAGAGCGTGCTGCCGCAGCCCACATAGGCCTCGCACGTTATGACATGTAGAATGTCGCCCAGTAATTCAGGGCTCAGCACACTGTCGGCATCCAGAAACAGTAGCCAGTCACCGGTTGCCACAGCCGCGCCAGCATTGCGTGCCCGGCCGATTTGATTGATTGGCTCAAACACCACCTGTGCGCCTGCTTGTTTGGCTAGGCTGGCGGTGTTGTCGGTGGAATTATTGTCGGCCACAATAATTTCCGATGTCACGCCGGGAGTGGAATGTGCGGCCAGTGCGTCGGTCACGGATCGAAGACAGCGTTCTATCAGCCGCGCTTCATTGAATGCCGGAATGACGATGGAGAGATGCATAGTGCAATGGAGCCCGGTGATCCCGTCGAGTATAGCTCTTTAGGCTGCCTTTTGATAATGCCGTAGTTGCCATGGATAGGGCTATTGAGGCAGGATATCGCATGCGCGATTCTCCCAGCCATCACCAGGAGGGATTGTATGCCAAAACGAGTGCGGACCGGACTGACACGGAGCGACATTCTGGACCGGTACATCGAACGGTTTAAGCAGATGCTGGTGAAGTTCCAGCCATTTCTGTCGCGCAAACGGGGTGCTGTTTCGCTGGAGGAGTTCGACGAGACTGCCGAGGAATTGATCGGACAAGTGTTCGGCGCGGCGTCGAACGAGGCCGAGGCCTACGTATATGCGAAGACCGGCGAGTCGGCTCTGTTGCCGGAAGAGGCGCAAGAGAGCGGGACGCACAATGTCGAGCGCGAAAGCCTCCACCAGCGCCGACAGGTGCTCGAAAGCTGTCTGGCAGATTTGGCCATGCGCCGCCGAGTGCAGGCTTCCCGCGAAGGCAAGCAGGGACTCAAGGCCATGGTCGAGCATTATATGTCGCGGGAGGTGCGGAGTATCCACCGGACCGCGACAATCAAGGAAGCCGGCCGGCTGTTATTGAAATATAAAGTGGGCTCACTGATGGTGGATGACGGTTCCCGCTACATCGGGATCATCACTGATTCAGACCTCAGCCGGAAAGCGGTGGCCAAGGGGCTGGACCCCAATAGCACCACCGTCATGACCTGTATGAGCAAGGCGGTAACGACGATTGAAGAAGACGAGCCGGTCTCAGAGGCCATGGCCCTCATGAAGAAACTGGGGATCCGGCATCTCCCTGTCACAGCCGACAGCACCATCATCGGCGTACTTTCTGTGGCGGATCTGCTCCGGGCGCTTACGGAATAGCGATACTGAATGCAGCCGCACGAGCAGTCTTGCCCGTGCGGCTGCATTTGTGCGCGGTAGCTTCCGGCGCTAGTGTCCACCTCCGGGGCCTTCGACATGGGTGAACTCCGGAGCGTCTTCATAGGGATGTTCGACAGTCCCGGTGGCTTTGATCACGGTGCCGACGATCAGCCCACCAACCACTGCAATGGCGAGAGAGATGCCGATGCCGGCAATTTGCGCGCCGGCGACGCCGGGAACAATGACGATCGCGCTGAGTCCGCCCAATAGTCCCGGCATCCCATGGAGATTGTGGACGCCACAGGTGTCGACCAGCTTGATCTTGGATTCCAGGAGGGGCTGAATAAACACATACCCGATAACCGAGAGGGTACCGGCAAGCACCCCGATCGTGAATGCGCCGGTCGGTCCTACGATATTGCAGGTCGAGCCAATGGAGACCCCGCCTGCCAGCGCGGCATTGGCCATATCCATCATTGACGTTTTTCCCTTATGCAGATACGTGCTCAGGAAATAGGTGGCGAGAGTGGCGCCGCTCAAGGACAAGAGCGTATTCACGATGGTTTGGGGCATTTCTTCGAACGGCACGATTGCGGTGGCAAAACTCGGCCAGAACAGCCACAGCACCATCGAACCAAGCATCGAGAAACGATCGGAGATCGGATCAGACTCGATCGGCTGGCTGCGTTGCTGTGCGGTCGTCAGGACGAGAGACGCCGCGAGACCGAAGTAGGCGCCGAATGCGTGAATGACAATTGAGCCAGCGGAATCCTGGAAGCCTTTGGTGAGACCTGATCCATTATCCAGGACCAGCCACTCGTTGAGCGCATACAGGGGCACCAGCAAGAGTGTGAGCAGGGCGTACTGAAAGACTCGCAATCGCCCGAGCACTGCGCCCATTGCGATCAAGGTCGTCGCAACGGAAAACTCCGCCAGCATCAATGTTTCCACAGAATGGGGCTTTAATGTATGGCCCACCATCCCATTGGCTCGCAAAAATATATAGAGCGGCAGCCCGGTTGCGACCACCAAGTATGTGCCGGTGGTCGCGCCGAAGCCATAGCGCCGGACGAATACCATCAAAAATCCGAATCCCACCACCAACATGGCCAGGATGTGGATCGAGTAGT
>SXPO01000173.1 GCA_005793285.1 Nitrospiraceae bacterium | reverse complement strand
GTCGGTGTATCAATCCCGTAGAAGCAGGGCGACACGATCGGCGGCGAACTGATCCGCATATGAACCTCTTTCGCCCCGGCCTGGCGGATCATTTTGACAATCTTCCGGCTGGTCGTCCCACGAACAAGCGAATCGTCCACCACCACAACCCGCTTCCCGCTCAAAACTTCCGATACCGCATTCAGTTTCACCTTGACGCCAAAGTGGCGGATCGACTGTTCCGGCTCGATGAACGTTCGCCCGACATAATGATTGCGGATCAGCCCGGTCTCGAACTGAATCCCGCCCCCTTCCGCATAGCCCAGCGCAGCAGGCACGCCGGAATCCGGAACGGGAATGACGATGTCAGCTGGCACCCAGGATTCCGCCGCCAGTTGCCGGCCCAATGCCTTGCGCGTAGCATACACGGCATTGGCGCCGAAGATCCGGCTGTCGGGCCGGGCGAAATACACGTACTCGAAGACACACATGGCCGGATCCACCTTGGGAAACGGCCGATGGCTGTCCAAGCCCTGATCGCTGATCACGATCAGCTCACCCGGTTCAATTTCCCGCACATATTCCGCATCCAGCAAATCGAACGCGCACGTTTCAGACGCCACAACCCAACTGCTGCGCACGCGCCCAAGACAGAGCGGCCGCAATCCATACGGGTCGCGCGCGGCTATCAAACCATTGTCCGTCAGCAGCACAACGGAAAACGCGCCGCGCACCCGGGTGAGCGCATCGATCACACGAGCAAGAAATGAATTCGCTTTGGAGTGCGCGATAAGATGGATAATGACTTCGCTGTCCGAGGTAGACTGGAAAATCGCCCCATAGGCTTCCAGTTCGTTGCGAAGCATCTGGGCATTGATCAGGTTGCCATTATGGGCCAACGCCAGGTTGCCGAGCGCAAAGTTCACAATCAGCGGCTGGACATTCTTCAGATCGTTGCCGCCGGCCGTGGAATAGCGATTGTGGCCGATGGCCATGTGGCCTGGCAGCTTCTCAAGCGACAACCGATCGTAGATGTCGGCCACGAGGCCCATACCCTTCTGCACAAAAAACTGGTTCCCGTCTCCTGACACGATGCCGGAGGCCTCTTGTCCGCGATGCTGGAGCGCATAGAGCCCAAGATAGGTGAGGTTGGCTGCCTCTTCGTGGCCAAAGATGCCAAACACTGCACATTCATCGTGAAATTTGTCAGGTGAGATAAGAGGCAATTCTTTGGTCATGATCATGCAGGGGTGAGCGCCACCCTTACTCTTGATTCAGCGTCCGTTCGATTGACAACGCCCACCGGTCATGAAGCGTAGAAACCGGCGCATCCACCATCGTCGCATCACCCAGGCTGATCGTTAATCGGGTGCCTGTCACCGACCCAATGACTTCTGCCGGCACACCCAAACCTTTGGCCTGATCAAGAATTGCCTGCCGATGGGACGGTTTGGCCGAGAGCACCACTCTGGACTGGCTTTCACCGAACAGCACGGCGTCTTTTCGAATCCGGCCTGGGGCTAATCTTACCACAGCACCCAGCTTCCGATCCGGTCCTGAAAAGCAACTTTCCGCCAATGTCACGACCAGCCCGCCGTCCGAGCAGTCGTGCGCGGATTGGATCAATCCACCTCGCACCAGCACCAGCACACACTCATGCAACGCCTTTTCAGCATCCATGTTCAACAACGGCGGCGACCCTTGTTCCCGAGCGTGAATGACTTTTAAATATTCCGATCCGCCCAAGTCTTCACGCGTTGCCCCGAGGAGAATAATATCGTCGCCGTCCTGCTTGAACCATTGCGTCATCGCCTGATCGGCCTGCTCGATCAATCCTACCATGCCCAGCATGGGAGTCGGATAGATCGACAGCCCGTTGGTCTCATTGTAAAAACTGACGTTCCCGCTGACGACCGGAACGGCAAGACGCTCGCATGCGTCTTTGATGCCTTCGACCGCAAGCACGAACTGCCACATGATGTCGGGCCGTTCGGGATTGCCGAAATTCAAACAATCCGTCAGTCCGATCGGCTCGGCGCCTGAACATGCCAGATTGCGCGCGGCTTCGGCCACAGCGATCCGCGCGCCTTCGTAGGGATGCAACATGCAATAGCGGCTGTTGCAATCAACCGTCATCGCCACGGCTTTATTCGTACCCTTGATCCGCACCACCGCCGCATCCGATCCGGGACGGACCATCGTGTTCGTCCGCACCATATGATCATACTGTTGATAGACCCATCGTTTGCTTGCGATCGTCGGCGACTCCAAAATCGACAGGAGCGCCGCATTCGCATCTTTCACGTCCGGGAGAAGGTCATAGTTCAGATTCGTCAGCATGTCCTGATACTCAGGCGGCTGGTAGGGCCGTTCATAGCGCGGGCCGTCATCGGCCAGCGATTTGGCGGGAATCTCCGCCACGACCTTCCCCTGATCCTTGACGCGCAAAATCCCGTCGCCTGTCACGGTTCCGACGACCGCGACATCCAGATCCCATTTCCGGCAAATCGCAATGCACGCGTCTTCTTTGCCGGCCTTCGCCACCATCAGCATCCGCTCTTGGGACTCCGACAGCATCAACTCATACGGCGTCATGCCTGGTTCACGACGCGGAACATGGGTCAAATCCAGCTCCATCCCGTTCCCTGCGCGCGAAGCCATTTCGCAGGATGAACTCGTCAAGCCGGCTGCGCCCATATCTTGAATCCCAACCAGCAAATCGCCGGCCATCAGTTCGAGACAGGCCTCAAGCAGCAGCTTTTCCTGAAATGGATCACCCACCTGCACCGTGGGCCGCTTCTGCTCGGATTCGTCGTCAAACGAATCAGACGCCATCGTCGCCCCGTGAATCCCATCGCGGCCCGTCTTCGAGCCAAAATAGATCACCGGGTTGCCGACTCCTGCCGCGGTTCCCAGAAAAATCTTGTTCTTCTTGGCGATCCCCAAGCAAAACACATTCACCAGTGGATTGAGCGAATAAATGTCGTTGAAAACAATCTCACCGCCCACCGTCGGTACGCCCATGCAGTTACCATAGCCGGCGATGCCGGCGACGACACCTTTCATGAGATGGCGATTCTTCGGCGTATCCAACCCGCCGAAGCGAAGCGAGTCGAGCAACGCAATCGGCCGCGCCCCCATGGTAAACACGTCTCGCAAAATTCCACCGACCCCGGTCGCCGCCCCCTGATAGGGCTCGATGAACGACGGGTGGTTGTGAGATTCCATCTTGAAGACCACACACAATCCATCCCCGATATCCACTACGCCCGCATTTTCACCAGGTCCCTGCACCACACGAGGCCCAGTGGTCGGCAGCTTCTTCAAATGGACGCGTGAACTCTTATAGGAGCAATGTTCAGACCACATGACGGAAAACATGCCGAGCTCCGTCAGATTCGGCTCACGCCCCAAAATCTCGACGATCTTCTTGTACTCATCATCCGTCAAATTATGCTGAGTGATTAGGTCTTTAGTGATCATGGCCGCCGGTGTATTCATCTCTTGCTACGACTTTGGATCCACAGTTTTCGGTTGACGATGCGACTGCGCACTCTTTCAGCCTTACTCTACTTCGATCGTGCCCCTGGCTTCGGCAATGTCGCTTGATACGTCACGGCCCACAGCCACCACCATAGCTACCGTCAGGCCACGACCTCAGCCCGTCGATTCTTTGTCTTCAACCCCTCCACCATCGACGCCACAATCAGACGCCCATCTTCGTTGCCAAGCACCGCCTCAGCGCAGCGCTCCGGATGCGGCATCATGCCACGCACGTTGCCGGCGGCATTACGAATGCCGGCGATGTTATCGAGTGAGCCGTTTGGATTCGCCTCCGGCGTCACCCTCCCCTCCTGATCGCAGTATCGAAAAATCACCTGGGCGTTCGCCTGCAATCCCGCCAGCGTGACCGGGTCTGTGTAATAGCTCCCATCGGCATGGGCGATTGGAATCTTGAGAACTTGGCCTGGCTTGCACCCACTGGTAAATGGCGTGGCCGCATTCTCCACCCGCACAAAAATATCCTTGCAGATGAAATGCAGCGACTTGTTTCGCAGCATCGCGCCGGGAAGCAAGCCCGCTTCGAGCAAAATCTGAAAGCCGTTGCAAATGCCAAGAACCATCCCGCCCTCTGCGGCAAACTGTTTCACCGCCTTCATCACGGGAGAAAACCTGGCAATGGCGCCGGTGCGGAGGTAATCTCCATAGGAAAATCCACCGGGAAGAATCACCCCGTCCAACCCTGCCAAAGACGTTTCCTTGTGCCAAACCATCGTCACATCCTGCCCCAGCACATCATGGAAGACATGCCGGCAGTCATGATCGCAGTTGGAACCGGGAAACACGACAATGCCGATATTCATAATTAAACTCTTGTGATGCGTGATCTGTGATCAATGCTGCGCTTGATCTGACGAGAACGATGGGACAGCTCGGGCCCTCTTCATGAACTGATCACTCGTCACCTTTCACTGCAATTCAAACCGGTATTCTTCAATGATCGTATTCGCCAACAGCTTCTCACACATTTGCGTGACCTCGGCTTCAGCCTTGGCCTTATCCTGCTCGTTCACATCCACTTCCATGTACTTCCCAACACGCACATTCGCCGCACTCTTGAACCCCAGCGAGTCCAGCGCATGCTCAATCGCCTTGCCTTGCGGGTCCAAGATGCCTTGTTTTAACGTCACATGAATTTTCGCTTTCACTTGTGGCTCCTCTGCTCCGACGCTTTAGTCTGACGATCCACATAG
>SXPO01000172.1 GCA_005793285.1 Nitrospiraceae bacterium | reverse complement strand
TTTCATCCGCACGATGATCATGGAAACGATGGGCAAAGAGGGTATGCGGTTTTTCCCCTTTATCGGGACCCTGTATGTCTTTAATCTCTTCTGCAATCTTCTCTGGATGATTCACGGCAGCTACACACTCACGAGTCAGATTGCCGTGACCGCCATGTTCGCATTCGTGGTATATGGGATCAGCTTGGTGGTGGGATTCATGTTGCATGGCGTGAAGTTCCTTGGCGTATTGATCCCGCCCGGCACGCCAGGATGGCTGGTTCCGCTGATGATCCCGATCGAGATCATGAGTCAGTTGGCGAGGCCCATTTCGCTGGCGGTTCGGTTATTTGCCAATATGACGGCGGGCCATGTGTTGCTCGGGGTGCTGTTCGGCATGGCGATCAGCGGTGGACTGTTGATCGGGTGGTTGCCTTTTGTCTTTACGGTGGGAATCAATGTCCTGGAAGTGGGTATTGCGTTCATTCAAGCCTATATTTTTACCATGTTGAGTTGTGTCTATTTGGGAGACGCATTTCATTTGCATGGCCATGATGACCATGCGCATTGACCGACTGCAGAAAGGGCTGTCCAGCAGGATTCGCATTGCCGTCCACTCGTTGACGTATTATGCGGTATGCTTCAAGGCGGTTGTTCCTTGTAGCCTGCCGGAGGGACAGGTCGATCGGGTCTTGGGGTAAGTCTGGGATACGCGTGAGTTTTTATTAAAGGAGGATAGACAAACAATGGATTCAGCAGCAGCAGGGTTGATCGGGATGGGCTGTGCCGCAGCAGGGTTTGCCGGAGCCGGCGTCGGAATCGGGTACATCTTCGGGAAAATGATCGAAGTCGTTGCGCGCCAGCCGGAAGCTGAAGCTCGCGTCACAAAATATATGTGGATCGGGTTTGCGTTGGTGGAAGCCATTGCGCTGTACGGCCTGGTCATTGCTTTCATCATCATGGGCTTTCGGAAGGGGTAAGAGGGACCGGAGGGAGGCCCGGGGCCTTCATCTCCTGTTGTCCTTCTCTCCTGGGGAGTTGACATGCCGCAGTTCGAATCTCACTTTTTTTCTTCCCTGATTTTCTGGGAAGTGGTGTCGTTCGCGATTCTCTTTTTCGTGCTCTATAAGTTTGCGTTTCCCGGTATCTTGAGCATGCTGGAAGAGCGGGAAAAGAAAATTAAGGACAGCCTTGACCAAGCAGAGCATCACCGGTCTGAGGCTGAACGGAAATTCAAAGAGTATGAGGTCAAGCTGAATTCCGCTGCAAAAGAGGCGGAGGGAATTCTGACTGCGGCCAAGGAACGGGCGCAGCGGCTCATGGAAGAAAATGAGCAGCGGATGACGGTGGAAGCCGAGCGGATCAAAGGCGATGCAACGCGCGAAATCGACCGTGAGCGTCGCAAGGCGATTCAGGATATTCGCGCCCAAACCACCGACTTAGCCCTGCTGGTTGCGGAGAAGGTTGTCCAGAGAAGCCTGAATGAAGCGGACAACAGGAAGTTCACAGACGACGCGCTCGAAGCGTTGTCAAAATCCTACCAGCGGTAGTGAGTGATTGGGTCGCGCGGGATCAACCAAGGCTGATCCCGCCCGGCCTGTATCCCTCCAAATCCACACAGACGAAGCGAAACCCTGATTTGCGGAGACAGGCACTGATGTGTGCGCGCAAGTCCGGTTCATTCAGCCGAGCGAATTCCTCCGGTCCAACCTCGATGCGCGCGACATCTCCGTGCTCCCGCACCCGCACATGACGAAATCCTGCCGCCTGCAGGATATCTTCAGCCTCTTCCACGCGACGGAGGCTTGCGATTGTGATTGGGGTGCCGCGCGGGATTCTCGATGAGAGACAGGCGGCCGCCGGTTTGTCCCAATTCGAGAGCCCAAATTCCTTCGCCAGCACGCGGATGTCGGCTTTCGCCAGCTCGGCTTCGACCAACGGGCTGCGCACACCCCATTCCCGCGCCGCCTTGATGCCGGGCCTGTCATCACCGAGGTCATCCAAATTCGTTCCATCCACCACATGAGCACCGCCGCTGGATTGCCGTATGGTTTCGAGGAGTTGGTACAAATCGGTCTTGCAGTGAAAGCAGCGGGCCGCATCGTTTCTGACGAATTCGTGAATCTCCAGCTGATCCGTCCGCACAATGTCATGGCGTGCCCCGATTTCCTGGGCGACACGGGTAGCGATGTCCAGTTCGATTGACGGAAACGTCGGAGAGACAGCCGTGACGCCGACGGCGTTTTCCCGGAGCTGCTCATGCGCCACCTTCAGCACGAAGGTGCTGTCGATGCCTCCGGAATAGGCAACTAGGACGGAGCCCATCTCGGAGAGCAGGGTGCGGAGGCGATCGAGCTTGTGTTGGAGCAGTGCGGTTGGCATGGCAGTAGGCGTCTCGTATAGGAGCGTACTAGTGACGAATCTTTGCTTTTGCGATGTTGCCGACGACGACGAGGGCATAATGTTGCGGGTTAAGATACTGCTTAGCGACCCGCTGCACATCTTCTTTCGTGACCTGTTCGATCCATTTGGGATACTGGACGAAGTAGTCGAATCCCAATCCGAAAAACTCCACTTGCGCCAGCACCTTCGCCAGTTTGGCGGTCGAGTCCAGCCGTAACGGAAAGCTGCCCATCAAGAACGATTTAGCTTCAGCGATCTCCTGGTCGGTGACCGGAGCCTCGCGGATGGCCTTCATTTCGGCCAGCACTCCGTTGATCGCTTGGTTGGTAGTTTCCGTCTTTGTCTGGAGATTCACCCAGAACGAGCCCGGCATGGCGCGTGCTTCGTAATGGCTCATAATGCCGTAGGCGAGTCCCTGTTTGTCTCGGATGGAGTCCATCAAGCGCGATGAAAATCCGCCGGCGCCGAGGATATGATTCATGACGGTCACGGCGTAAAAGTCTGGGTTCGTCCGGCTGATGCCGCTATGGCCCAATAGGATGGTGGATTGGGTCAGGTCTTTTTCGATGAATTGCACGGCTTTCTTGCCGATGGCCGTGGGTTTCTTGACCGCTCTGGCCGGGGCCGGGCCCTTCTTCCAGGCTTTGAAATGTGTTTGGACTAAGACCGTGGCTTGCTCCACCGTGATATCACCGACGATGGCAAGAATGACTTGGTTCGGCAGGTACTCCTTCGCGTAGAAAGCTTGGACGTCGGCCAACGTGAGTTTGTTCAGGGTTTCTTCAGTCCCATTCGCTGGCCAC
>SXPO01000171.1 GCA_005793285.1 Nitrospiraceae bacterium | reverse complement strand
GAGGGGTAAATTTGATCGCGTTATGGATCAGATTGATCAAGATCCGGCTGAGCTTGTCGGCGTCTCCCCTGACCATCGGCAGAGCCGGATGAGGACTTGTGCGAAGGGTGATGGACTTCTCATGGGCCGCGGCTTGATAGCTCTCGGCTATTTCTTCGGCCATCTCCAGCAACGGAACCGGGGCGAGATTCAATTCCATCCGGCCCGCTTCGATTTTGGAGAGATCCAAGAGCTCATTGATCATCCGTGTCAATCGGTCGATGTTGTGCTTGACCCGTTCCAGCGAGCGCGATTGTTTTTCGGTCAGCGCGCCGGCGAGGCCGTCTAACAGGTTTTCCACATAGCCTTTGATCGACGTCATAGGCGTCCGCAACTCGTGTGACACCACGGACACAAACGCCGATTTGAGACGATCCAACTCTTGTAGTTTGTTGTTGGCGGTTTGTAGTTCGCTGGTCCGCTGTTGGACTCGCTGTTCCAGTGTCCGGTTGAGTTGTTCGAGTTCCCGGTACGCTTGCGTCACCGCATGATCCCGATCTTTGAGTGATTCGGTCATCTGGAGGAAGACCATCGTCAATTGGCCTACCTCGTCGTGTGTCGTCGGTGAAACCGAAGCCGTCAGATCGCCGCCTGCCACCTGCTCGGCGACTCCGACCAGGCTCTTCAGCGGAGTCGTGATCCGGCGCGTCAACAGCACCATCGCCAGGATACCGCTGAGGATGACGGCGATCGTGATGAGGACGACGTTGCCGGCGATTCGGTTCAGGGACTGATTCATCTTTTCCCCGGTCAAGCCGATCCGGACGGCGCCGTAGAGCCGGGCGGGCGATTCGGGCTGCGGATCTCCCGTTTCCAACGACAGCAGGGAAAACGGAGCCTTGTTCTCGCTTCCGCGTCCGACCGGTACGGCAAAGTCGTAGACCAGCTCGCGCTTCCCGCTGCCCTCGGCGATGAACGGCGTAATGGCCGCTTCGATCGAGTCTGTTCCAGGGAGCCCTGCGGCAGTTTGTCGGGATTGATCTGGGCTGCGAGCCGGTGCCCGATGAGACGACGATCTGCAAGTTTCGACATCTGCTGGAAGCGCATGAGTTGGGGAAACAGCTCTTTGCCCGGATCGGTGCCTATCTGGCGACGCACGGCATAAAGGTTAACCACGGGACCATTGTGGATGCCACGATTATCAGTGCGCCCAGTTCGACGAAGAATCGGACCAAGGAGCGAGATCCGGAGATGCATCAGACGAAGAAAGAGAAGCAGTAGTACTTCGGCCTGAAAGCGCATGTCGGTGTGGATAGCCAGACGAAACTGATTCATTTGATGGCCGCCACGGCGGCGAATGTGCATAACAGCCAGGTATTACCGGAATTGCTGCATGGTCAGGAGACGCGGGTGTGGGGCGATGCGGCCTATAGCGGGCAACGCGACATCATTCGTCAACTCGCCCCCAGGGCCAAAAGCTTAGTCCAGACCAAAGCCCATCGCCATCGGCCGCTGAGTGAGGTGGAGCGGGACCGGAACCGCACGAAGTCAAAAGTGCGGGCAAAGGTCGAACATGCGTTCTTGGTGATTAAGCGGATCTTCGGCTGGGCCAAAGTCCGGTACCGGGGGCTGGCGAAGAACACCCACTGGCTCCAGATTAGCTGCGGGTTGGCAAATCTGTACGTGGCACGACCGCGGCTCTTGGCAGGGATGTAGGGGACGTGTGTCCGTGGACTGGCCGCGGGCCATCAGACGGTGGTGCATCCCACCCAGAGGCTCTGGACATAGCGGCTGCCCACCGAATTCGCCCTGGCGACGACCCCAGAAACAGAGTTCCAAGTGGAAACCTGAATTAATCATACATTCTACGTGAAAGAGTGTACGCCATAATGCCTATTGTCAGGTCTCTGATCTGCAAGGTAGAACCATTTTCTAGCTTGGCCTGGAATGGGCTCGTACAGGAGGTGCGGGCTCTTGTTGTGCAGTCCAGTGCCTGTACATTTTATTATTTATCCATCAAAGGGAGGGTGTTGTGAGGAAGAAAGGCTTGTTCGTGATGAGCGCGTTGTCTATGATTGCTGTAGTAGGGGGAGTGGCGATGTCGAATGGCTCGGCGCTAGCGTTTCATCGAGCAGATCTCATCGCATCGCTTCAGGACACAACCGTTCAGGCGGACAGTATGCGGGGCAAGAAGTTGATGAGAGTGGACGTTATCGAGAGTGTCGGGTCCGAGGGCCCGGTGCATTCTTACACTCCACCCATGAGCCACTAACCAAAGGGTGAGCTTGGCCTGTATTATTTCTGATGATTCGTCAGAATACCGGACGGCAAATGCTGTAGGAAGTGTTAATGAGTGGATGGCCGTGTCGGGCAAAGGCGGGGAGCCTGCCCGGCACGGGTCATCTGACCTCATGACGTTAGTTCGAGGGATCCAGGAATCAGAGCTTCATGGCGAGCATGGCATATTGTTCTGAATCATTTGCAGATTGGAAAGCTAGGCATTTATGCTGATTGCGGGTTCTGGAAATAAGATTAGGAGAGGGTGGTGACGATGAGTAATGGGTTGTCTGAGCGTGAGCAGGTTGTCTTGAGTTGGCTCACGCGTGGCTTGTCGAATAAGGAAATTGGTCTGGCGCTTAGTATCAGTCCGCGGACGGTCCAAAAACATCTGCAACGCGTCTATCAGGAGCTTGGGATGCAAACCAGGGCCGAAGCAATTGTTCGAGTCCATCAGTGGGCAAGGTGCTCCAAAGGCATGAAGGCGTGAGGAGTGCACGGCAAGGCGATTTAAGTGGATTGGTATAGACTATCGACCGGCTCGATGACAGGTTGCTGACAAAGTTTGCTCTGCCCGTTCACAATCTTCTTCTCTATCTATTGTTGCCTGGGTTGGTCTTCGGCACCGGTAATCCTTCCAGTTCCATAATCCGCAACGCGTTGGTTGTCGGGCAGGGACCGGGGCGGAGCCTGTAATCGAATTGTAGCGTGCCAGCTGCGACGGTTTCCTGAAAGTGCGCGTTGGTGAGTTGTGGGACCGTTTTGTCGAGGTCTGTGAGTTCGAGGTCATGCGTCGTGACGAGGCCCAGCCCGTTGCCTCTGGTGAGTTCCATGATAAAGGTACGGCTTCCAATGAGGCGCTCGCGATTGTTGGTTCCCTTGAAAATCTCGTCGATCAGGAACAGCACCGGTGGCGCCGGACGTTGCCTGGTTGCGTCGAGAATGGTTTTCAGTCGTTTCACCTCGGCGTAGAAAAACGACAGGCCGGCTTCCAGCGAATCATCGACCCGGATGCAGCAGCCGAGCCGGCACCAGGTCCATTCACATGCCGCCGCGCATACCGGCGCACCGGCTTGCGCCAGGCAGAGGTTGATTCCGATCGTTCTGAGGAACGTGCTTTTCCCGGACATGTTCGAGCCGGTGATCAGATGAACGGTGCCGAGTCCATCCAGATGCACGTTGTTGGTCACTCTGGTCCTGGCAGGCAGGAGCGGGTGTCCCATGTGCTCGGCATGGATGGCTACCGTGATGCCGTTATGCTCGCCGGGGTCTGAGAGAGGAGTCGGCCATACGTAATGCGGATGCAGGTAGGCGAACGTGGCCAATGCTGATGCTGCTTCGACTTCCGCCAACGAATCGAGCCAGAGTGGAAGGTGCTGTCGCAGGGCCTGCTGAACCTCTAATAAACGTCGAGAGAACCACAGGTCCCATGGGCAGAGTGCGTTGATGGCCAGATGAATCAGCGGGTGAGCCTTGATGCTCACGGCGTGTAATGTGCGAGCCGCTTGTCTGACATGCAGAGAAGGTTTGGCGTCTTGTCGGAGCAATGGCGCGCAAGCAGTTGCCAGGGGAGAGCCCTTTACACAGGCGTGACGTTCCAGATAGCGTAAGACGGTTCCCAATCGTTCCATCTCGTGATGAAGACCCACCGCATGCTCAAGGAGTTCCTCTCCTTGATCGGTCATCAGATAGATCATTGCGTAGGCGCCGAATGAGAACATCCAATAGCCGGGGAGCCAGTTGAGGAGGGCGCCGATGCCGAGCACCGCCGTTGTCAGTGCTAGGAGACTCTGAATGGAGAGCACAAGATTCAGCCGGGGAATGCCCACGGCATGTTGAATCACGGCGGCCAGACGCCGTCCGTTGATCTCTTGTTCACCAGCCAACCGGGATTCAAGCACGAGACGGTCGCGACACAGCGAGCGCGGCGTGAGCGCTTTGACCAGCGCTTGGCGTGTCTTCCAATCAGATGGAGTCGGCGGTTGTGTCAGCAACCAGGCACGTAATCGTTCACGGCCATGGTCTGACACTGTTGTGTCCAGGAGATGTGTCAATGAATGGGGGCCCACTAGATCGAGATCGTTTGAATAGAGATGCGACTCCGGCGGCTGGCTGGCTCGCGAAGGGATACCGGCCCAATCCAATCCGATCCGGGCCAGGTGGCCGGCTTTAATG
>SXPO01000170.1 GCA_005793285.1 Nitrospiraceae bacterium | reverse complement strand
GCGGAGAAGGTCGTGCGCTGGACACAGGAGATTCGGGACATCCATACCTCCATGTACGACGATTGGAAAGCCGGCCGTCCGACCGAGATCGATTACTTGAACGGGTACATTGTGCAAAAGGGGCGTGAGCTCGGCATTCCCACACCGGTCAATGAGGCGCTGACGGCGATGATCAAGACGATTACGGAAAAGGAAAAGACCGGTCCCGGTATCGTAAGGATTGACGGGGCGGTGGTCCAGCCAGTCTCGCTGGATCGAGCGGCGATCTCAGCCTTGCCATCGGACCAGCAGCTCGATATTTCGACGGTGATGCCCAATATGAAGGGCAAAGGGATTCGTCTAAAGGCCTTGCTGGATCTGCCGGCCCTGGCCATCAAGGCCGATCATGTGACGGTCCATTCGGGAGACGGAAAGTATTCTGCCTGTCTGACCCTCGCGCAGGCCTTGGAATGGGGAATTTTATTGTACGAAGTGGATGGGGAGGCTCTGCCGGAATCAAAAGGCGGACCCTATCGCTTGGTGACTCCTGGCCTGGGAGATTTCTGCGCCAATGTGAAGGGGGTCGCGAGGATCGAAGTCACGATCGGAACAGGCACAGACACGAGACCATCAGTCAGGACGAATTGCTGAGGCCCTCGCGAGACAGGCGGAATGAGCGAGAGGGGCGCGATCTGAAGGCCGAAGGCTGAAGGTCGGGGTTCGAGGGGCCGAACACTTCAGTTTTCAGGTCGCCTCACCGTCCCACTTTTCTCGCAAGTCTTGCATGTGAAGGCTTTGGAGCCAACACGACAATCACAGAGGGATTTCCGGGCCTGTTTCGCGTACTATGACGGTCAGTATACTCAATAGTTATGCGGCCTTGAGAGATCATGAAATTTGAGCTGAGTCATGACAGACGGAGCATCACGAACCAGGACCTGATCGTAGATATGCGCCGCGTAGCTAATGCCCACGCGAATTCTCAATTTACGCAAGCGCTATATCGACAGCACGGCAAATATGGCTGTACCACCACAATCAAGAGATTTGGGACTTGGAATGCTGCCGTAGAAGCTGCCGGGCTCAGGGTCATTCGAAAGAAAAATATTTCTGAGCAGGAGCTATTTACGGCTCTCGGAGAATTGTGGATTCGACTAGGGAGGCAGCCGAAGTACGCGGAGCTAACAAAGCCTTATTTCCCCTATTCAGCCAAACCATATGAGCAACGTTTCGGGTCCTGGCGAAAAGCCCTTGAGGCCTTCATTGTCTATGCAAATTCTGAGGGCAGGGAGGGGCCGGGCATTGCGGGGAAAGATTCGGAGCTCAAGTCTCGCCGCACTTCTCGCTCAATTAACCTCAGGCTGCGCTGGAAAGTCCTTCAACGTGACAACTGCCGTTGTTGCTCATGCGGTGCGTCTCCGGCGCTAAACCCTGGGACAGAGTTCGAATTCGATCATATCATCCCCTGGTCTAAGGGCGGAGAGACTCAGTTGGATAATCTGCAAACCCTGTGTCGAGCCTGCAATCAGGGGAAGAGCAATCAGTAAGGACCTGTGAGCCGCATAACCAAGTGCTTCTGCCGACGCGCGTCAGAGTGTTGAGTTAGGCGCACAGAAAACGATGGACGCATTTGTTAGTTTACTCCGTGGAAGGTAAAGCGATGGGTGCCGTCGCCAAGGCCTCCTTTCAGAAAATCCGGGCCGCAAAAACTCTTATCGAGGAGCATGACGGTGAAATCCGTAGCGCTTGGCAAACGCACTTCGGCTGCTGAGGTGACGAACATCTCCGCGCATGGATTCTGGCTGCTTGTGGCAAACGAAGAGCTATTCGTGCCGTTCAAAGAGTTTCCCTGGTTCAAAGATGCATCTGTGTCAGAAATTCTGAACGTTGAGTGGCCGCAGCCTCAGCACCTGTATTGGCCTGATCTCGATGTGGATGTCGCCGTTGAATCTATTAGGCATCCGGAGAAATTCCCGCTCATTTCGAAAGAATTGCGCCCTGCGAAACGCTCAAGCCGACCAGCAAAAGCGCGACGCTGAGCTTGGCCAACATTATTCATGAGCGCTTCTGCTGCAGTCGCCGATGTCTGGCTCAAGTGAGACGGGCGCGACTGCTGGAGAATCGCGATAGGTAAGGACGGGGCTCACACGTCACGCAAGTCGCGCTCTTCGCGCTTGTCGCGCGCCACGCTGCCATTTCGCGACGAACCGTTATAAATAATGCGGGTTACCGAAAGACCCGAATCGCTTTCCACCGCTCCGATCTGTAGCGCCACAAGAGTAACGCCATCCTGACCGTCCAATCCGCGATCATCGCGCCCCAGACATAGAGCACATCCAGCGCGAGCCAGGGACCTGCGATGATGGCCAGGGGCACGCGCACTCCCCACATGCCGATGGTCGTGGCCCACATGATGAACCTGGTGTCGCCCGCTCCACGCAGCGATCCGGCCAGGACCATGGTGAGGGCCAGAGGTACTTGAAGGATGGCGACGATGCGCAGAAACCCTGTTCCCAGTTCAACGACCGCTTCGTCGTGGGTAAAGGCTCGGAGCAGGATGTAGGGAAAGAAGAAGAACAAGACGCCCATCGAGGCCATCGCGATGCTGGCCAGCTTGTTGGCTTCCCAGTTTTCGAG
>SXPO01000169.1 GCA_005793285.1 Nitrospiraceae bacterium | reverse complement strand
GATTCCGCGTGGTTTACCGGCGTCTCAGGGGACCTATGTGTACTATCCCGCCGAAGATCTCCTCGCCATCCTTGCGTTGGAGACTGTGCGGGCGCACACGCTGGTAATCGGCGAGGATCTGGGCACCGTCCCCGATTGGGTTCGTGACAGGCTTGGGATTGCAGGTGTTCTCTCCTACCGGGTGTTCTATTTCGAGCGAACTGAGGCTGGAGCCTGGAAGCCGCCTGGCGCGTACCAGGCCCGATCCCTCGCCGTTGTGACGACCCATGACCTTCCTACATTGAGCGGGTATTGGGAGGGCGACGACATTCAGACTCGCGGTGAGCTGGGTTGTATTGTTTCTGAGCAAGCCAGGATTGGGATGCTGGCGGAACGGCAGGCAGACAAGGCGCGAATCCTTGCGGCATTACAATCCGAAGGGCTGTTGCCGCCCGGTGTCTCCGACGATCCGGCCCTGACCCAGGTCATGACCTGGGAGTTGGCCCATGCGATTCACCGGTATCTGGCACATACGCCGGCCTGGATGGTTCTGGCTAATATCGAGGATGTGATCGGTCTGCGCGCTCAAACGAATGTGCCGGGAACGGTTGATCAACAACCGAACTGGCGGCGGAAATTGAATGTGACGGTCGAGGATTTGACGCGGGATGTCCGATTCGCGCAGCTTGCGGCACAGTTGCGCCCGGTACGGTCTCTTAGGTAAGAACATGCCGCACGCAGTGTTGGATTCCGGCAGGGCCGTTGATCGACGATGATGCACCGTAACCATCTTATCCTGACTATTGCGGTTGCCTGTTTTCTTGTCATCCTTGTCATTGAAGAGTTTGCGCCTGTCAACGTCGTCGGTGCGTATGGATATGTGCTGCCGATCTTGCTGGTGGCAATTCTGCGTAACCGGACCTTGATGCTCGTGACCGTGCTCGCCTGTGTTGTCGCGACCTATTCAGGTCTGTTGCAGCCGACCAAGCCGGGGCGGTTTCAGGCGGCAGTCATCAACCGGAGCGTCGTTGCCGGGGTGCTGCTGCTGGTCGCCTATCTCGGCATGAGTTGGGAGGAGCGCAAAGCCCGCGAGGCGGAGGCGCGGGCGGCGCTGGCACAAGAGACGGAAAATCTTCTGAAGGCCAATGCGCAGTTAGTCGAGGCGAAGGATCAGCTCAACCGGTCTGAACGGCTGGCTGCGGTGGGGCAATTGGTGGCGTCAGTGGCGCATGAGGTGGGGACGCCCTTGCATTCGATTGCTTGGCATGTGCAAGCGCTGGCGGAGGAGCCGGCCTTGACGTCTGATATGAGGAAGCGGGTGATCGTCATCGATGAGCAGCTGACGCGAGTGGTGAGAATCATTCAGGATTTACTGTCTTCCACTCGGCCTCGCCAGCCTCAACCGAAGTGGCTTCCGGTGGAGCAGGTGATCAGTCCCGTGGCTGTGCTCATGGAGCCGGCGTTCCATGCAAAAGAAATCTCATTGACGGTCGTGATGCCGGAGCATCTTCCGCTCCTGTGGGCCGATGCGGAGAAGATGCATCAAGTACTGGTTAATCTTCTGGCCAACGCATTAGCTGCCACGCCGCCTCATGGAATCGTGACTGTGTCGGTGGGAAGCCGTCCGGTCTCGCCGGACGAACTGGAGCGAGGCCGCCGCGTGGCCGAGGCGATGTCGCCGCTGGTCATTGCGATTGCCGTGCAGGATACGGGATGCGGCATGCCGGAGGCCGACGCGCAGAAAGCCTTCGAGCCGTTTTTTACGACGAAGGCGGTTGGCAAGGGGACCGGCTTGGGGTTATTCTTGAGCCGCGAAACGGTCGTGGCCCATGGGGGCGATCTTTCGATTGAGAGTGAGCTGGGACGCGGCACCACAGTGACGATGATTTTGCCTGGATTGCAGACCGAGCCTGCGGCGATGGCATGAGGGGATCGATGTATACGGCGACCATTCTTGTAGCCGACGATGATGCGGTCGCGCGTGAACTCTTGGCCGATGCCTTGAAGCAGGAAGGCTATGCCGTTGAGGCATTTTCCGGCGGAGAAGGGGTCATCGCGCGCGGGCGCCAGGGACACGTGGATCTGGTATTGACCGATATCCGCATGGGTGCAGTCGATGGATTGACGGTGTTGCGGGAATTCAAGCGGATGAGTCCCGACACGGCAGTCGTAGTATTGACGGCGTTCGGATCTCTGGAAGGCGCAATCGAAGCGATCAAACAAGGGGCCTACGACTATCTGGCCAAGCCGTTCAAAAAAGAGGAGATCAAGCTGGTAGTCAAGCGAAGCCTCGACCACTGCCAGCTTATCCGAGAAAATACTCGTTTCCGTCAAGAGTTGAGCAGCAAAGGCCAATGGTCTCCGCTGGTGGGTAGCAGCACCGCCATGTTGGAGGTGTATAAGTTGGTCGCCCGGGTGGCTGAGAGCAAGAGCACGGTGCTGCTGCAAGGAGAAAGTGGAACCGGGAAGGAACTGATTGCGCGGGCGATCCATGCGAATGGGCATCGCCGGGACAAGCCGTTCATTCCGGTTAACTGCGGCGCGCTGCCGGATACGCTGTTGGAGTCTGAAATGTTCGGGTATGAGAAGGGTGCGTTTACCGGTGCAGTCGGCACGAAAGCCGGGCTGTTCGAAGCCTCCAACGGCGGCACCCTGTTTTTAGACGAAATCGGAGAGCTTGGTCCGGCATTACAGGTCAAGTTGCTGCGCGTGATGCAAGATCAGGAGGTGCGCCGTGTCGGCGGCACCGCATCGGTCAAGGTGGATGTGCGGATTATTGCTGCGACAAATCGAGACCTTGAGCAGCTCGCCAAGGAAGGGAAGTTTCGGGACGATTTGTTTTATCGATTGAATGTCGTGCCCATTACGCTTCCATCTCTGGCGGAGCGGCGAGAAGATATTCCTATGCTCGTGCATCACTTCTTTGAGAAGTACCGGGCAGGATCATCACATGGGGTACATGGTGTGTTGCCCAAGACGATGGTGTTGTTGAGGCAATACCGGTGGCCTGGTAATGTGCGGGAGCTTGAGAATGCGATCGAACGGGCTGTCTCCTTGAGTCATGGGCCGCTTGTGACGCCGGAGGATTTACCTGAGGCGGTGCGCCAGGGCGCTATCGACGAAGGGGACAGAAAGCTGTCCCAAGAGGATCCGACGCATGACGTGTATCTGACCTTGGAGGAAGTTGAGAAGCGGCACTTGATTCGTGTGTTGAAAGAGACCAAGGGGAATAAAGTCAAAGCCGCAAAAATTCTAGGAATCGACAGGCGCACGCTCTATCGAATGGCTGAACGGTTTGGTCTGGATATTGGAGAAGAGGCTGAAGGCGCAGAAAAGGAACCGGCGTAGGGTAACACAACAGGAGCCACAGGCGATCGGCCTGTGGCTCCTGCAGCGCTGCGTTATTGCAATTTGAAGAAGGATTGCGTCGTGTAGGGGTGCGACACGATCTTCAACTTATTCTTGATCAGGCGGAGCTGATTTTCAGAGGTTTC
>SXPO01000168.1 GCA_005793285.1 Nitrospiraceae bacterium | reverse complement strand
ATGTAGACAATGCCGCGTTCGGCCCGCTCCACATCGTAGTCGGCTGCCTGAAGCAGCCTCAGGATGATGTTTTCGACCTCTTCGCCCACATACCCCGCTTCTGTGAGTGTCGTCGCGTCAGCGAGGGTAAACGGCACGTCCAAATACTTAGCCAGCGTTTGAGCCAGAAGGGTCTTCCCGGTGCCTGTCGGGCCCACCATCAAAATATTGCCCTTCTGAAGCTCGACGTCGTCGACTCCCTTCTCCTTAGATGAAATACGCTTGTAATGGTTGTGCACCGCAACGGACAGGATCCGTTTGGCGCGCTCCTGCCCAACCACGTACTGATCCAAGTGATGTTTGATTTCCGCCGGCTTCTTGAGCTTGGAAGAGATTTCCTCTTTCGCTTCTTCCCAATCTTCGGCGATGATGTCGTTGCACAAATTGACGCATTCGTCGCAGATATAGACAGTCGGCCCGGCGATCAGCTTCCGCACTTCATCGCGGCTCTTTCCACAAAAAGAACACCGCAAGTGTCGATCCATCTTCTCTTGCTTGGCCATGCGCCCTCCTGTGTTACTTGCTCTTGGCCTCGTCCTTGCCGCTGTCGCCGGATTCCGCCGCCTTGACGATTTTGGGCGGCCGCGTGATAACTTCATCGATAAGCCCGTATCGCTTGGCTTCTTCACCGGACATGAAATAATCCCGCTCGGTATCGTGGGAGATTTTTTCGATGGTCTGCCCCGTATGCTTGGCCATGATCTCGTTCAGGCGCTCCCGGATCTTCAGAATTTCCCTGGCATGGATGTCGATTTCCGTGGCCTGCCCTTGAAAACCGCCCAGCGGCTGGTGAATCATCACGCGCGCATTGGGCAGCGCAAACCGTTTGCCCCTCGTGCCGGCCGTCAACAACAACGCGCCCATGCTGGCTGCTTGGCCCAGACAAATCGTGTTGATCGGCGGCTTCACATACTGCATGGTATCGTAGATGCCCAATCCGGCCGTGACACTGCCGCCGGGAGAATTGACGTAGAGATTGATGTCTTTCTCAGGATCTTCCGCTTCCAGAAAAAGGAGCTGCGCGATCACCAAATTGGCGAACACGTCATCAATCGGGGCTCCGAGGAAAATAATGCGGTCCTTGAGAAGCCGTGAATAAATGTCGTAGGCGCGTTCGCCTCGATTGGTTTGCTCGACCACGATGGGAACCAACATGTCGTCAAATCCTTTCCGCGACAGCCTTCCTCTGCATTGAGGCCAGGATGCGCCGTCGCCGTCATTATCCTTGAATCACCGCGTGTCGGTAGACGAAATCCAGCGCCTGATCCGCCAAGATCTTCGTACGCAGCTTCTCGATGGAATCCTGTCCGCGGGCCTGAATCATTTTCACCAGGTCAGCCAGCGGCACCCGGAGTTCCGAGGCCAATCTGGTCACTTCATCGTTCAAATCCGCCTCGCTGACGGACAGCCCTTCTTTTTCCGCAACGGCTTCGAGGATCAATCCCACCTTCACACGGCGATTCGCGGCCTCCCGATGCTCCTCGCGGATGCGCCGGCTTTCTTCCGCGTCTACGGGAGGAAGCGGGTCCGCATCCTTGCTGCGGTGCCGTTCCTGAAGTTTCTGCCGAACAATGGTATCGAGCTCCCGCTCGACGAGGGTTTCGGGCAGATCGAAATGATAGGTGTCGGCCAGGCGCGAGAGGATCGTATCTTTGTATGACTGTTCGATGTCTTTCTTGAGCGCCTTTTCCATTTCACCGCGCACCGTATCTTTCAGTTCCTGAATCGAAGCATATGGACCACAGTCCTTGGCAAACTCGTCGTCAAGGGCGGGGAGCTGCTTATGCTTGACTCCCGTGATGCTCAAACGGAACTGGACGGTCTTGCCCGCGACCCGAAGATCGGGGTGGCTGGCCGGATAGGGTTGAGCAATCTCGATGACGCTCCCTTCCACCTTGCCGGCCAGGTGAGCGTCGACTTCAATTCCAAGCAAGGCAGCCTTCGAGCCGACTTTGTGGAGATGACCCTCTTTCTTCGTGCCATCGAGCGGCCCGCCGTCCAAGAACCCTTCGAGGGAAACCACGGCATAGTCGCCTTCGGCCAAGGCCGTTCCGGCAGGCGCTGCATCTAATCTCGCCTGTTGTTCACGCAACACTTCCAGTGCGCGGTCTACCTGTTCATCCGCCACCGCCCGCTTGTCCGGTTTGAGAGAAATGGGACTGGGCGCCTTATAATCGCGCAGTTCGATCTTAGGTTTTATTTCAACCGTCGCGGTGAACGTGAATGGCGAATCCTTCTGAATTTTGACGCGCTCCAGAGGCGGAATTTCTACGACCACAGGGTTGATCCCCGCCTGCTTGATGGCTTGATCGTAATAATCCGGGATCAGACTTCGGATGACGTCTTCTTCTATGGCTTTGGCATAGCGTTTTTCTAAGATGGCCAACGGAGCTTTCCCTGGTCGAAACCCGGGAATTCGAACCTGGCGGGTCAGTTCAACGTAGGCTCGAGAAAATCGTTGCGTCACTTCATCGGCCGGCACCTCGATTTTCAACGCGCGCTTCATGGGACCCAATTCTGTCATTTCCATTTTCATCGGGTGGGAATCCTTCTCCTCTAGGTCAGATACTTGCTGGTGATCATCATCGACTTTTGTATGGTGCGAGAGGGGGGACTTGAACCCCCACGGTTACCCACGAGATCCTAAGTCTCGCGCGTCTGCCAGTTCCGCCACTCTCGCACAAGTGCGCCTGTCCGCGGAGCTGCTACCGCGATATCTGGAACCAAAAAACACGTGCTGTCGTACAGCTTTTGTACCGTTGGATGTATCCAAGTGTCAACCCATACGATCGAGGAATGTAGCCCCTGT
>SXPO01000167.1 GCA_005793285.1 Nitrospiraceae bacterium | reverse complement strand
GCGAGCGCCGTCGCTCCCGACGGAATCGTCGAAGCGATCGAGTCGCCCCAGCACCGGTTTCTGCTGGCGATTCAATGGCACCCGGAATTTCTTTTCGAACGCCACGCAGCCCATCGTCGGCTGTTCGAAGCGCTGCTGCGGTCTGCGCGGAGGCCCCGCGCGTGATTCTCACAGGATCCAGCACGCGGCCAGAACGCCGCCGTCATGGCGGTCTGCCTGCGACACGTGATTCCAAATGAAGCCCGGGTCGTTGATCCCACTACAGCCGATCCCGTCACGCCGGAGGCAGGGAACGTTGTGATCAGCCGCTTCTTTCGAACGAAATCGATCGAACAGTGCCTTGCCGATGCGGAACATCCCGAGCATCGTCTCAAGAAAACGTTGACGGTCTGGAATCTCACGGCTCTCGGCATCGGCGCAATTATCGGGACCGGCATCTTCGTTTTGGTCGGCACCGCCATTGTGGGTGATGCGCATCGGCCTGGGGCTGGGCCAGGTATCGTGCTCTCATTCGTGCTCTCGGGGCTGACCTGCGCCTTGGCGGCCCTGTGCTATGCGGAATTTTCGGCGATGATTCCGGTCGCCGGCTCCGCCTATACCTATTCCTATGCCACGCTCGGTGAATTCCTCGCCTGGCTGACCGGATGGAATTTGATTTTGGAATATGGAGTGGCCTGCGTCGCCGTGGCCATCGGCTGGTCCGGGTACTTCAATAATTTGCTCAAGCTGGCAGGGCTGGAACTTCCCTATTGGGCGACGAATCCTCCGCATTGGGCCGGAGGACCGGAAGGGAGCATCGCCAATTTTCCGGCTGCCATCATCGTTCTGCTGATCACGATCATTCTCGTCATCGGGATCAAAGAAAGCGCCCGCGCCACCGGCTATATTGTCGCGTTGAAGCTGGTGGTGATTCTGTTCTTTCTGGCTGTCGGGACTCCCGCCGTGAATCCAGAGAACTGGACCCCCTTCATGCCGCAGGGGTTTGAAGGGGTACGGTCTGCAGCGGCGGTGATTTTCTTTGCCTATATTGGATTCGATGCCGTGTCCACTGCTGCGGAAGAGGCCCGCAATCCTCAACGGGATGTGCCGTTGGGCATCATCGGTTCGCTGGCGGTCTGCACCGTGCTGTATGTGTCTGTCGCAGCAGTGCTGACCGGACTCGTGCCCGTAAGCCAGATCGATATCCATGCTCCGGTGGCGGAGGCGCTGAGCCAGGTGGGATACAAATGGGGGGCGGCGGTCGTGGCGATCGGCGCCGTTGCCGGGATCACCAGTGTTCTGGTGGTGATGATGCTTGGGCAGATCCGCGTGTTCTTTGCCATGTCGCGCGACCGATTGCTGAGTCCGTCGCTCTCGGTTGTGCATCCGCAGTTCGGCACACCCCATCGAGCAACGATTCTAACTGGGGTCGCCGTTGCCATCCTGGCCTCGCTGTTTCAGATCGGCGATGCAGCCGATATGACGAACATCGGCACCTTCTTTGCCTTTGTGCTGGTATGTGTCGGTGTGATACTGCTCCGGCACACGAGGCCGAATCAGCCCCGCCCGTTCCGTCTCCCCTTGATGCCGCTCGTGCCGCTTTTTGGCATGGGGGCTTGCCTCTATCTCATGGCCGGACTTCCGCAAGTGACCTGGATGAGGTTCGTGGTCTGGACGATCATCGGCATTGTGGTCTATCTGCTCTACGGCATGAAGCACAGCAAACTTGCCGCATCGAACAGTCAACCGTGATTCCCCGATAACGGATCGTTCTCCCTCGCCATGTAATAGGATACTGAACGGTCTATTGGCCGAATCGACGGACTAGCTCGACTGCCCTGACGGTTGTGGTGTGGAAATGGGTGCTGTGGCCTGTTGGCCATTTGCCGTAGAAGCGGGGGGCACCTGTTCAGGAGCCAGGCTCGGTGGGAGGATGGGCTGATTGGGTTGAGGTGGCACAGCGGCCGGCTGACCATCCGGTACTGAGGGGGCAGCCGCTCGGTCAGGCGTAGCCTGAGGCGCCGGTGGGCTCGCAGGCGCGGGACTGGTTGTTGCCGAGGCGGTTGGCTTCGGGGGAGCGGCCGGTTTCGGTGGCGCCGGTTTCTCAGGTTTGATGCCCCCTTCCCAGGCCGGACCAGAATACATATCTGCCGTCAGGCCTCTAGCCTTCCACTTTTCTTCAAAGTCAGCAGCGGCCTTGTTCGGCGTGTCGCCCCGGCCTATGACGTCATTCCAGGGATAGACCTTCGGCCCGATCTGGCACCCGGTCTCCGTCCGCTTGAGATACAGGGCGATAGGATTTCCTCGATAGGGGCCGAGGTAAATATGCACAGAGCCGACATATTCGAGCAATGAAGCCATATGCCTCCAGGAACGGGCATGATGCCATAAGCAGGAAGAAGAGGGCAAGTTGGCTTGAATGGTTACTTGGCTCCGGGACATCTGGTCGCTCGTATCTCGCAAGCAAAGCCGTGGCACGCCTTCTTTCCGCCCTGCGCTTCACGCTTCACGAGATACGCTTCACGAAGAACGGACTTCCTGGCTAAGTTGCGATGATCCGGGATGAATCAGGCGGGATTGGCCACTCGTTCCCGGGTCTGATGGATCGAGCGCAACAAGGCTCGGTGGGTTCGGCAGCCCACGACCAGCCTTGCGTCAGATACCGAGACGGGTTTGTAAGGAACGAGGAAGCGTTGTTTCAAGCGGGCGATGCGTGTGAGGGACAGCTCCAGCCGCTGCGTTGAAATCGTGCCGTCCGCCACGGCTTTGTCCAATGCGCTGATCGCCGCCGCTTCACGGTCGCGGTCTTTACAGATCAGCGGCATATCGCAGCCGGCGAGAATCGATTGGACCGTGGCCTCTTCAATGCCGTAGTGATCGATAATCGCGTGCATCTCAAGATCGTCGGTCAGGACGACGCCGTCGTACTGCAACTCCTTCCGGAGCAGGTTTCCGATGATCGCCGGGGACAACGTCGCCGGGCGCTGTTCATCCCATGCGCTGTACAACACATGGGCTGTCATCATCGTGGCGACGCCACGCGCGACGGCATGCCGGAATGGAGGGAGTTCGATCCGTTCCAACCGTTCGCGCGGCGCCGCCACGAGCGGCAATTCCTTGTGTGAATCCACCGTCGTGTCGCCATGGCCTGGAAAGTGTTTGCCGCAGGCGACAACGCCGTTATCTTGCAAGCCTCCCACCGTGGGCACGGCCAATTCGCAGACTGCCGCCGGCTGGGAACCGAAGGCGCGATCCCCGATCACGGGATTTGCCGGGTTGCTGTTCACATCGAGCACCGGCGACATGTTCATATTGATGCCGACAGCCCGCAGCTCTTTGGCCGTCGTGGCCGCGGCGGCATAGGCCAGCTCCAACGAATTGCACCGGCCCAACACCTCGCAGGGAGGGAAAATCGTGAACTCTTTCGGCAATCGCGAGACCCGCCCTCCCTCTTGATCGATCGAGATCAGCAGCGGAGAATGGGGACTGCATCGTTGCAGCTCGTTGGTGAGATCCACGATCTGTTCGGTCGATTCGAGATTCCGGGAGAATAAGATCACTCCGCCGGGCTTATATGCTTTGATGAAGGCGGCGAGATCCGCCGAGACAGTCGTACCGTCGAATCCCACCATAAAGAGCTGCCCGATTTTCTCACGCGACATGAGCATAGCGGTGTCCTGTTCTACAGCGTTCGATCGATAAGGTATTGAATCAAGAGCCTCGTGCCGATCCCGGTCGGTCCTTTCGGAATATAGGCCCGTTCACGCTCGCTCCAGTCGGTGCTGGCGATGTCGAGATGTACCCAGGGCCAGTCGCCGGCAAATTTGCTCAGGAACAGGGCGGCCGTAATCATGCCGCCCCCACGTCCGCCGATGTTTCGCATGTCGGCCACATCGCTCTTCAGCTGCTCAAAATACTCGTCCCACAGCGGCATTTCCCACACGCGCTCGCCAGCCCGCAATCCAGCCGTTCGCACCGATTCTTTGAGGGTCGTGTCCGTGCCAAACATGCCGATGGCAAACTGGCCCAGCGCGACGACGCAGGCGCCGGTCAGTGTGGCGACGTCGATCAACACCGCCGGTTTGTAGCGCCCAGCGTAGGTCAGTGCGTCGGAGAGAATCAGCCGGCCCTCGGCGTCGGTATTCTGGACCTCCACGGTTTTTCCGGAGAGCGTCGTGACGATGTCGCCAGGCTTCATCGCCCGCCCACCGGGCATGTTTTCCGTCACCGGTAGAATACTGACCAGATTGAGCGGCAGCTTGAGGCGGGCTGCGGCTCGCATGGCTGCCAGGACTTCGGCGCCGCCCGTCATGTCCGCCTTCATATGTTCCATGTTTTCGGCCGGCTTGAGGGAGATGCCGCCGGTATCGAACGTGACGGTTTTGCCGACCAGCACCACGGGACGGTCCTCTGTCTTTCGAGCGCCGTGATATTCGAGGATGATGAATTTCGGCGGTTCATGGCTGCCTCTGGCCACCCCCAGGAGCGCGCCCATGCCCAATTTCTCCATGTCTTTCCGCTCGAGGATCTTGAGGATGACGCCGGTTTCTTTCGCGATGGCGTTCGCTTCTTGCGCGATCTTGGTCGGCGTCATGACATTGGAAGGATGGTTGCAAAGGTCTCGGACAAACACAGCCGCTTCTGCCAAGGCGGTTCCGCGCCGGATGCCCTCGGACAGGTCGCGCAATGACGATTTCTCCTGAGCCAGCAGGGTCATCTGCGCCACGTCTTTTCCAGGCGCCAGGTCGCTTCGATATTGGTTGAACTGATAACTGCCCAAGATGGCGCCTTCAGCCATCGCTTGCGCGACTTCGATGATGGAGGAATTGCCTGGAACGAAGGGGGGGACCGATACGGTGAACGATGTAGCTTTGGCCTGACGGACGCGTTTGGCCGCATGTCCCATCGCTTGGCGGATCGTGTCCAGCCCGGCGGACGATTTTTTCCCGATGCCCACAAGCAGCACACGTTTTGCGGGAATCTTTCCCTGGGTGTGGAGCAGCGCCAGTTCAGAGGCCTTGCCCTCAAACTCTTTCGACTTGATCAGGGTTGTGAGCGCTCCTCCCATAGCCTGGTCGATCGATGCGGCACCCTGTTCTGAGAGGCTGTCCCCCTCACAGAGGATCAGGACGAGCGCCTCGGTCGCGTCGGTCTCTGTTTGTCCTGCCTTCACTCGGACTTGCATAATGTTCATTCCCTCATGCTCCTTTGTCATCGCCATTCGCCATCAATCGCTGGATACGGGAGTTGGACGGCATTTCATGCAGGCCAGCAATGCATGACCTCATACCCCGCGCATATCCGGGGCCCAAATGTACTTGTGCATCTGAATCTGGTATCGCACCGGCAAGCGATCGGCGAGTACCCATTCGGCCAACTGCCGTGGGTCCAGCGTGCCGAACACCGGGCTGAACAGCACCGTGCATCGACGGTCGATCCCATACCGCGTGACCGTCTCTTTTGCCCATTCATAGTCGGGCCGATCTTGAATGACGAACTTGGCTTCATCCTGGGGCCGTAGGCGGTCGAGATTCGGCCAGTGCATCCGATCCGTCATGCCGCTGCCGGGGCACTTGACGTCCAGGATGACATGCGCCCGGGCATCAACTGCCGCGGTATCGATGGCTCCACTGGTTTCGAGCAGGACCGTGAACCTCTCGTCGCACAGCCTGGTAAGCAGTGCGATACAGTCCGATTGCACAAGCGGTTCGCCGCCGGTCACTTCCACGAGGGGGCAGCCGTATGAACGAACGGTCTCGAGGATCTGATCAATCGACCGCTCAGCGCCGCCGTAAAAGGCATAGTCCGTATCGCACCAGGTACAGCGGAGCGGGCAACCGGTCAGGCGCACAAAGACGCAGGGCCGTCCGGCGAACGTGGACTCGCCCTGGATGCTATGGAAAATTTCGGTGATGCGCATCTGCTCTGTTCACGTCACGCAGGTTGTCTTATTGCCATCGCGCAATCGGCCACTTCTGCCGTTTGGCCACGTGCGCCATTCCCCGGATGGGATTCACCACCGTGGGATAGCCGACGGCGCGCAAGAGGTCGAGATCGCCGGGACTATCGCCGTAGGCATAGCACAGGGAGAGGTCTAGCGTCAGGTCCTGCGCCAGCTGCTCGATCAGCTGGCGCTTTCCTGCGCCGTAGGGCAAAGGCGGGACAAGATGGCCCGTATAGACGCCGTTGACCTGCTCCAGGCGGCCGGCGAAGCACCGGTCGACCTGCAATGCGGTGGCAATGGGGTCGATCAGGAAATCGAGAGAGCCTGTCAGCAGTACGATCAGATGGCCGGCATGCCGATGTTCCTCAATCGTACGCATTGCCGCAGGGGACACCAGGGGGCACAGTTGTTCGCGGCAAAACTCTTCTCCCAACGGCTCGATCACCTGTACCGGTTTTCCGGTCAGATACAGTTTACGCTCACGGAGCGGATGGAGGGAGAGCGCCGGCAGGCGCCGCATCAGCCACGCAAGACTCGCGCGAGCTTCTGGCCATCCCACGACCCTGCGCTGCCAGAGCCATCGGAAAAATCTGACTTCGCTGGCTTCGCCTGGCAGGATGGTGTTGTCCAGGTCGAAAAAGGCCGCAACCTGGCTGTTGAGGCGACAGGGAGCCGTCGATGTACTCAATGGTATCACGGGTATCATGGGCCTCATGCGATGAACCGGGCTCGTGCCGCACCCTGCTTGTCCCTATCTCAAATGGCGAGCCGATTCTACCGGAGGGCTCCTTCATTGACAAGAAATTTGCCCTACTTCTATAATGCGCGTCCCTCGGGCTGTCGCGCGTTGTTTGTGAAACGTGAAGCGTGAAACGTCTGAATCTGGAAACGAACGACGCTTCACGAGATACGTTTCACGATTGACGCTTCGCAGATTCGGTCGCCGAAGTGGTGGAATGGCAGACACGCACGTTTGAGGGGCGTGTGGCGCAAGCCGTGCGGGTTCAAGTCCCGCCTTCGGCACCAACAGCCGGCAGATATCTGTTCACTCTCTTCCGATCGCAG
>SXPO01000166.1 GCA_005793285.1 Nitrospiraceae bacterium | reverse complement strand
GATGCGTTCGGCCTGCCGGCCGAACAGTACGCGGTGAAGACGGGTATTCACCCAGCGATCACGACCGCCCAGAACATCGCGACATTCAAACGCCAAATGAAGCGGGTGGGACTGTCCTACGACTGGGATCGGGAACTCAGCACCACCGACCCCGACTACTATCGCTGGACGCAATGGATTTTCTTGAAACTGTTCGAGCAGGGATTGGCCTATGTCGCCGAAGTGCCGGTCAATTGGTGCCCCGCGCTCGGCACGGTGCTGGCCAACGAAGAAATCGTCGACGGTAAGAGCGAGGTTGGTGGTTTTGATGTCGTCCGCAAGCCGATGCGGCAATGGGTGCTCAAGATTACCGCCTATGCCGATCGCCTGCTCGAAGACCTGAAGCTGGTCGAATGGCCGGCGAGCACGTTGGAGATGCAGAAGAATTGGATCGGGCGTTCCATCGGCGCGGAGGTTGATTTCACACTGTCTGAGACCAACGGAACCATCCGTGTATTCACGACCAGGCCCGATACGCTGTTAGGCGCCACCTATATGGTGCTTGCCCCAGAGCATCCGTTGGTCGATGTTGTCACGACGGACGGGCAAAAAACAGCCGTCCAAACCTATCGCGAGGCGGCGGCGACCAAGAGCGATCTGCAACGGCAAGAGCTCGACAAGGATAAGACCGGAGTGTTTACCGGCGGCTACGCCGTCAATCCCGTCAACAGCGAACGGCTGCCGATCTGGATTGCCGACTATGTGCTCATGAGCTATGGCACCGGGGCCATTATGGCGGTTCCGGCGCATGACGAACGGGATTGGGCGTTTGCCCGTCGATATCAGCTGCCGATTCGGGAGGTGATTGCCGGAGGGATTATCGCCGAGGCAGCCTTCACCGATGCAGAGCGCGGCACCGTCATAAACTCGACGACAGCAGACGGCGCACTGTCCATCGATGGGCTGAAGTCGTCCGAGGCCATCCCGAAAATGACGGAATGGTTGGCCAAGCAGGGGAAGGGAGCCAAAGCGGTCAATTATAAGCTTCGCGATTGGCTGTTCGCCCGACAGCGGTATTGGGGTGAGCCGTTCCCGATCAACTGGGTGGATGGAGAGCCACGCCCGATTCCCGAAGAGCAGCTGCCGTTGGTCCTGCCGGAGACGAGCGACTTCAAGCCGTCCGGAACGGGAGAAAGTCCGCTGGCGAATTTGGAGGAGTGGCTGGTGACGACCGATGCGGCGACGGACAAGCCGGCGCGCCGTGAAACCAACACCATGCCGCAATGGGCCGGTTCCTGCTGGTATTACCTCCGGTTTATCGACCCGAACAACCGGGTACAGCTTGTTGATCCTGCCAAAGAACGCTATTGGATGCCGGTGGATCTGTACATCGGCGGCAGTGAACATGCGGTGCTGCATCTCCTGTACTCCCGTTTCTGGCACAAGGTTCTCTTTGATATCGGTCTAGTGAGCACGCCGGAGCCGTTCAAGAAGCTGGTGCATCAGGGTATCGTGCTCGGTGAAGACAACCAGAAAATGTCCAAGTCGCGCGGCAACGTCGTGAATCCGGACGAGATCATGGACCAGTTCGGCGCAGACGCCGTGCGGCTCTATGAAATGTTCATGGGCCCGCTCGAAGCGATGAAGCCCTGGAGCACCAGAGGGGTGGAGGGCATTACGAGATTTCTGGATCGGACCTGGCGGCTGATGGTGGATGACCAGGGACGATTGTCGGATGCGGTCGTGTCCTCGGCGCCGAGCCTCGATCATCGGCAATTGCTGCATCGGACGATCAAGAAGGTGACGGAGGACGTCGAAGCGTTGCATTTCAACACAGCCATCTCGCAGATGATGGTCTTTACCAATGAGATGACGAAGGCCGAACAACGGTCCAGATCCGTGATCGAGCCGTTCGTACTGCTGCTGGCGCCTTTTGCTCCGCACCTGGCAGAAGAGCTTTGGGCAATTCTTGGGGGGAAGCCGAGTGTGTCGCAGCAACCCTGGCCCATCTTCGATCCGGCCCTGACCGTGAGCGACCGGCTGACGATTCCGATCCAGGTCAACGGCAAGTTGCGGGCAAAGCTCGAAGTCGGCGCCGAGGCGACAAGAGACCAGATCGAAGCCCTGGCCAGGGAGGAAGCGGCTGAATGGCTGCAAGGCAAAGAGCCGAAGAAGATCATCTATGTTGAGAAGAAGCTGGTCAATTTCGTGATCTGACGGGCGCGAGGGGCGCGAAGTGCGGGAAAATCGAGAGGGCAAAGAAGGGTGTATCGACCGCGGCCGGTGGTGGGCCTGTCGCACAAGTCTCGCCGCTCTGGCCTGTCTTGGGCCGGCGTTGCTGGCCGGTTGCGGCTATCAGTTTCGCGTGGAGGGGGCCGGTCCGACTATCGGCGGCGCCCATCCAGCTGCTTCGCAGGAGCCGACACCGCGCCTGGTGATTCAGTCGCTGGTGAATAAGAGCTTCGAGCCGAATCTGGAAACGCGCTATACCAACTACTTGCGTCATGAATTTTCATCCGGCAGCGGAACAGAGGTGGTGCCGGATTCCGAGGCTGCCGATCTCGTCTTGACCGGAGAAATTCTGTCGGTGAGCTTGCCGACGCTGAGTTTCAGCCAAACCACCACGTTGGAAAGCAGAACCGAAGTGGTGATGATGGTCAAGATCGAAGAAACCAGAACGAAAAAGGTCCTGTGGTCGCAGATGGCCAAAGGCTCATCCGAGTTCTATGTCACGTCCGATCTCCAGTTCAATCGATCCCTGCAGAATCGCGCGATGGAGCAGGCTGGCCGCTTCGCAGCAGCGGATTTGGCGGCGCGGTTTCTCTTGCACGTCGAATCGGGCGGGCTCACAAAGCAGGCGGCTTCCCCAGCGCCGGCCGCCCCATAATTGGATTGAGCGATTATCATGGCAGTCACACTGAACCCCGATCAACTCGAAGCTACATTGAAAGAGAAGGCCCCCGGACCTCTGTACCTCGTCGTGGGAGAGGAAGATCTGCTCAGGGATTATGCGCTAGTGGTGTTCAAGACCCTAGTGCTTGGCGAGGGCGGCGAGTTCAACTACGATCTGTTCTATGGCGACGAAGCAAGTGGGGAAGACATTCGAAGCTGTGCCTCACAAATGCCGGCCTTCGCAGAGCGCCGGTTGGTGGTTGTGAAGGGAGCGGAGAAACTTTCTGCCAAAGAAGCCGAAGCCCTGCTTGACTACGTGAAGGATCCAGTGGAGACCACGACCCTGGTCTTTTTGAGCCAGAAACTGGATGGCCGGTTGAAGTTCTCTCAGGCGGTGGGCCGCGCAGCCGTGATGATCGACTGCTCGCCACTGCGAGAGACACAGCTGAGTCCCTGGATCGCACGTGAGGCAGGAAGAGTGGGGATCAGGCTGGAGGAGCAGGCCGGTCATGCGTTGAGAGAAACCGCCGGGGGATCGCTCCACGGACTGCGCCGAGAATTGGAAAAACTGGCCTCCTATGTGCCGCCTGGCCGCGCGGCGACCGCTGCCGATGTACAGGTCCTTCGAGGCATTGAGCCGGGGGCCTCGGTATTTGATCTGACACTCGCGATTGCCGAGGGCGATCGCGGGAAGGTCCTATCAATTCTGGCGCGCAATCTGGAAGCGGGCGAAGCTCCGTTGCGTATTCTGGGCTCGCTGGCCTGGCAATATCGCCGTCTCTGGAAGGTCAAAGAGTCACTGGCTACCGGCGGCCGCGAAGGGGAGGCAGCCAGGGCTTTACGGATGGATCCGATGAAAGTCAGGCCGTTTCTTGGCAGGTTTTCTGATGCACAACTGCAGGCGGCAGCCCGTCTGTTTTTCGATGCTGACGGCAAACTCAAAGGCGGTACCAACAGCCGCCCCAAGATCGTGATGGAACAGCTGCTGTTGGGGCTGTGCGAATCTGGGAAGAAGCCGGCAAGCGATCTTCCGTCCCGTCCCCCCGTTCCGTCCGGGCGGGGAGCATCCCGCACGTTGTCGAATGTGCGGACGATCAGGAGCGGGAAGCAGACAGGCCGTTGACATGCAGCGTCAGACGAGAAATGCGGCGGGATGCGGTGTTGCGCTTGAGGGCGCCTTTCGTCACGGCTTTCCCGATTGCAGACACGGCTTCGCGCAAGAAAGTCTTGGCGTCATCCGTCTTTTTCTCAGCCACGGCAGACTGGACTTTTTTCACTACCGTCTTTACGGTGTTCATCGTTGACCGGTTCCGTTC
>SXPO01000165.1 GCA_005793285.1 Nitrospiraceae bacterium | reverse complement strand
CTCCATCTCTTGAAACGACAGGCCGAAGGTCAAGAGTGAGGGCAAGAGCGAGGAGTGAGACTCATGGCTTGACGGGCTTGAGTGGTTTGTCGCTGTGATGGTCTGGACCGATGCAGGCAGGTGATGCGGCTGGACCGTCTCGTCTTTACATGTGATGGTCAGCCATTCCACGACATTGTGCAATTCACGGACATTGCCCGGCCAGTCGTGGCGCTGGAGCAGGGTTAGCGCCGTTGGCGATATCGTCTTAATGCGGCACCCGCGTGCGTGCCTGGCGCGCTCTAAAAAGATCAATAGAATTGGTTCGATGTCGTCCTGCCGCTCACGCAGGGGCGGGATGCGCAGCTGGTAGACGTTGAGCCGATAGTAGAGATCGAGCCGGAAGCGACCGGCCTTGATATGGGCGAGCAGATCCTCATTCGTGGCGGCGATGACGCGGATATTGATCTTGTGACTGCGCGTGTCGCCGAGCGGATCAATGGTGTGGTTTTCCAGCACGCGTAAGAGTTTGGCTTGCGCGGCTGCGCTCATCTCTCCAATTTCATCCAGAAACAACGTGCCGCCTTCGGCCAATTGGAATCGCCCCGGCTTCGCCTGCTTGGCATCCGTAAAGGCGCCTTGTTGGTAGCCGAATAACTCCGCTTCTAATAAATGTTCCGGAATGCCGGCGCAGTTCAGAGCGATCAGCGGCCCGTTGGCTCGTGGGCTGGTTGCATGGATTGCTTGCGCGAACAGTTCCTTCCCAGTGCCGCTTTCCCCGGTGATGAGAACGGTTGCGTCGGTCAGGGCGACCTCTTGGGCCAAATGTTTGATGAGATGCATCTGCGGTGAGACGCTGATGATGGACGCAAAACGATCGCGCGGGGAATCGGATATGCCTACTGATGCAGGTTGTCGGGCCAGCCGAGTGACCGCCGCCCGAAGTTCCTGAGGTAGAATCGGCTTGGTCAGATAATCCGATGCGCCGGCCCGCATGATTTCGACGGCATCTTTCACGGAATGGCGTTCCCCAATGGCAAGGATCGGAGTGGGCACAGGGGTTTGCCGAGCGTACTCGAACAGAGGAGCGAGTCCGTAGGGACTGCCTTCGCAGATGACTAGGGTGGGGGAGGTTTCTTGCCAGAGGCGGAGCCCCTCGGAAACAGGGTGCGCCCTATGAATCGTCGTGTGCGAAGGCGCAGTGGTTTCGAGAAGTCGTATGGTTTCTGGGTCTTTTGAGATGAGTAGAAAGTTCTGAAGGTTCATAGGAGATCTCCTTATTCAGGATTCCTGTCGAACCATCTGAGAACTGGGTACAGCCTACTCCTTCTATGGTGAGGAAGGAAAGGGATTTTTTAAATTGGCGAGAAGAAAGGGGTGAAGTGTGAGGGATTAGGAGTGCTGCTGGTTTCGCTGTGCAAGTGAGACGTTACGTAGGAGGCCGGAGTGTTTGGCGCGTTTGATAGGGCTGCCTTGAAACAGAGCCGCAAAGGCCGGTTCGTCCAGCTTCGCCAAGTCGTCCAAGCGTGGGGCGAGGGTTACGGCCCTTGGTTGAAAAGCCGGTTCCTGGCTTGGCTCGGCGCGCAGATTGAATGGACAGACATCGAGGCAATCGTCGCATCCAAAGATTTTATTGCCCATGCGCGACTGTAATTCGTTCGGGATGGCGCTGTGGTCGCCACGCAACTCGATCGTCAGGTAAGAAATACAGCGGGTGGCATCGACCACATAGGGTTCGACGATGGCCTTAGTCGGACAGGCTTGAATACAGAGGGTGCAGCTGCCGCAGAGATCAGTGGCCGGTTCGTCCGGCGACAATTCCAACGTCGTGAGAATTTCTCCCAGCAAGAGCCAGGAGCCGTGTTCGGCGGACACAAGGTTGGAGTGTTTGCCGATCCATCCCAATCCAGCCTGTTCCGCCCAGGCCTTTTCCATGACAGGACCGGTATCGACATAGACTAGGGTTTTGGCTTCCGGAGCCAAGGTGTGAAGACGCTGTTCGAGTTGCTTCAGCCGATCGCTGAGCACCTTGTGGTAGTCCCTGCCCCAGGCATAGCGCGCGATGCGGCCGTGGCCTGGCCGTTCATCGGGGCGATGGTCAGTTAAGTAGTTGATGCCGACCGAAACGATCGATCGGCATCCCGGAAGGACGAGCCTGGGATCGGCCCGTTTCTCCGGCGTCCGTTCCATCCATGCCATCGCGCCGTGGAAGCCGCGGGTGAGCCATTGGGTCAGCCTGGTGAAGAGTCGTTGTTGGAGGGGAGCGGCAGGGGCATCGACGCGGGCGATACCGACGGCGTCGAATCCCAACGCGCGGGCTTCTCGTATGATTGATTCGGAGAGGGGCATAGGCGGCATAGTCGAACGTCAAGGTAGCATAGTCTCTTTTCTTGCGGCCACCGGGCGGTCCGCGTAGAATCCAGCCTCATTCAGAGCGAGCTGATCCAATGGACTGTTCGATGGCGGAACGGCGGTTTTGCGACGGAGATAGGTGTCACCATTGATTCCGTCCGCGAATAGGGCTGCGGCCTGGGCGCCCCGTATGTTGCTGCGCTTGTTCGCGGGTGCCCTCTTCATGGCGCTGTGGCCTTGGGGTGCCTTCGCGGCTTCGGATGCGGAGAGTCTGGACGTCAAGGTGGAGTCGGGCGGGGGAGTTCGTGCGACAGCGCGTGTGCTGTTTCCGGCGAAACCGGATGTCATTCAGTCGCTGCTGGCGGACTATCCACGTTGGCCGGAACTTTTTGCAGTACACCTGCGAGTGGCCGATCTCAACATCCATGACGGGGTTGCCACAATCGATCTTCGTATCACGTATGGGCTGATACCCGGTGAGCATCGGTTGGTCACGGACTCACGGATATTGCCGGATGGCGGCCTTGTGACGGCTCTCAAAGGCGGCGACTTCAAACGCTATCACCGCGTCTGGAAGCTTCGGGCTACCGGGGAAGGCCATCAGACCAGCGCTGATTTCGAACTGACCGTCGAACATGATTCCCAGACACCAGATTGGTTGATTGCTGTTATCATGCGGCAGGAGTTGGAAGCGCACTTTCGAATCGTGAAGCAAAAGGCGCTGGAACAGTCCAGAAAATAATGTGCGGATGTGAGCCGGTTCCACTGAGAAACAATGTTCAGGCTATCCCAATAATGTCCAGCCGACGAACCATGTCACTGTCCGGCCTCTACGTGATCCTCGATCCATCGGTCCGGCCTGATCGGCCTCTCACCGATATACTGAAGGCCTCCGCTGAAGCAGGAGCCAGAATCTTTCAATATCGCAGCAAGACGGCTTCTATGAAAGAGGCCTATGCCGATGCGTCGGCACTGCGGAAAGTTGCGTCCGAACTGGGTGTGATATTTATCGTAAACGATCGCTGTGATCTGGCTCTGGCGGTCGATGCGGACGGCGTGCATCTTGGGCAGGGAGATTTGCCCTATGGCTATGCCAGAACAATCATGGGGCCGGCGAAATTGATCGGGCTCTCGACTCATAATTGGGACCAGGTCAAAGAGGCCGAGACACTCAAGCCTGATTACATCGGTTTCGGGCCAATCTTCAAGCCCGGTTCCAAGCAGGATCATGACCCGGTTGTCGGGATCGAAGGACTGTGCGCTGTTCGTTCGCTCACGGCGTTGCCGATCTTTGCTATCGGGGGTATCACGGTGGAGAATGTGGGAGAGGTGATGATGGCAGGAGCCAACGGTGTGGCGGTGATCTCTGCAATCCTGGACGCACCTGATGTCAGGCTGGCCGTCAGTGGCGTTGTCGGCCAAATGAGAGCAGCAGCTGCACCAGCTTCGTGATCGCCGCGGATTGGGAGAGGTGAAGGGCGGACGGTCGAAATCGTTTCGATAACCCTGATCGATAGGGGAGTGGGCCGAGCACGGGCATACCGGCCTGTT
>SXPO01000164.1 GCA_005793285.1 Nitrospiraceae bacterium | reverse complement strand
TGACGGTCAAAGCAGATCGGCAACATCAGAAAACTGTCTCGCTTGAAGGGGTGCGAGGCACGATCGTTGATCGTCATGGAAAGATGCTGGCGATGAATTTAGAAGTGCCGTCTGTCTTTGGCGTTCCAACCGTGCTCGACAGTCCGGCCAAAACAGCCCGCGCGCTCTCGCCCGTTCTTCATGTGCGGGCCGACGAGTTGGAGCGGAAGCTTCGGCAAGATCGAGGGTTTGTCTGGCTGGCGAGAAAGTTGGATCCTGAGCAGGGGCGCCGGCTTGAACGTATGCCGGAGGGTATCGGTATCGTACTGGAAGGTCGGCGGTTTTATCCCAAGGGGCCGCTGCTGTCTCATATCTTGGGTTTTACGGGAATGGACGGCGAGGGGTTGGAAGGCATCGAGCGTCGGTACGAATCACATTTACATGGTGAGAAGCGCGTGACGGTGATGCAGCGTGATGCGGCGAATCGTACGGTGTTTCCTAAGGAATTGTCGAGCGAACAAAGCCCTGCGCCGGGCCATCAACTGGTACTGACGATCGACGAAGTCATTCAATACATCGTGGAAAAAGAATTGGAAGAGGCAGTTACTCGTGCTGAGGCGAAGTCGGGCACGATGATCGTGTTGGATCCGAGCACCGGCGCGCTTCTGGCCTCGGCCGTCAGTCCCCGCTTCGACCCCAACGCGGTCTCCGCTCTGAAGCCCGATCGCTGGCGGAACCGCGCGTTGACGGACGCCTATGAGCCTGGCTCGACCATGAAAGCGATTCTCGCGGCTGCGGCTATCGAGGAGCGAGTGATGAAACCGGATTCGCTGGTATTTGGAGAGCAAGGGCGCATGGCCATTGGGAACACCATGATCCACGATCATGAAAAGCTTGGATGGCTCTCGTTTGCACAGGTGATTCAAAAGTCCAGTAATATCGGCGCGGCGAAGACCGGGATGGCGCTGGGTGAGCAGCGGTTCTATCGCTATCTCCAATCCTTTGGATTCGGGGAGCGTACTGAGATTGATCTTCCCGGAGAGGCTGCAGGACTGCTCAAGCATCCGCGAGAATGGGGAGGGCGAACCCTTGCGTCGATTTCGATGGGCCAAGAAATCGGCGTGACTCCGATGCAAATGGTATCCGCCGTGGCCGCCATTGCCAATAACGGAGTGTTGATGAGGCCCTATGTCGTTTCAGAAATCCGCGATGCGCAGGGACAGATTTTGAAAGAGGTTCTTCCTCATGTGAAGCGGCAGGTGATCTCACCGGAGGCTGCGCGCACCGTCACCACGATTCTTGAAGGTGTCGTCACTGACGGCACGGGAGGGAAGGCGGCAATCGCCGGGTTTCGGGTGGCGGGGAAGACCGGGACTGCGCAAAAGATCGATCCACGTACGAGAAGGTATTCGGCATCCCAGTTTGTCGGCTCATTCGTAGGCTATGTGCCGGCAAACAATCCTCGGCTGGCTATGATCGTCGTGATCGATGAGCCGCGAGGCGAGGCCTGGGGAGGGACCGTGGCGGCGCCCGTATTCAGTCGTGTCGGTGAACAGGTGTTGAATTATCTGGGCGTGTCATCGAATGTGCCGGTCAAGCTCGCGATGGCATCCGAAAGCCCATGATCGATTTCTAGCGAGACGATGATGACCTTTGCGGCGATGCTTCAGGCGCTTCACGGACAGGTCGAGACGCTCGATCGTCGCGGCAATCTCGAGGTCTCGGTCAGTGCGATTACCGACGATTCTCGAACTGTTCGGGCGGGGAGCATTTTTGTGGCTGTCAAAGGCGAGCAGGCGGATGGGCACACATTCATCCCCGTTGCGGTGAAAGGCGGCGTGGCCGCTGTCGTGCTGCAAGAGCCTGCAATGGATTTGCCGGTTCCATTCGCCCGGGTGGCGGATTCTCGAAAAGCGCTCGGTCTGCTCGGAAATCACTTTTATGGAGAGCCATCATCGAAGATCCGGATGATCGGCGTCACCGGGACGAATGGAAAGACCACCACGACCTATGTGTGCAAGACGTTGTTGGAAGCGTTAGATCGACGGGTTGGATTGATCGGAACCGTGGCCTATCAGATCGGCGATGAAACGATCCCAGCCTCGCATACGACACCGGGCGCGCTGGAGTTGCAACAGCTGCTTGCCAAGATGGTGGCAGGCGGCTGCACGACGGCTGTGATGGAGGTGTCGTCTCACGCCCTTGCCCAAGACCGCACCAGCGGATGTGAGTACGATGTTGCTGTTTTTTCAAATTTGACGCAGGACCATCTCGACTTTCATGGCACCATGGAAGAGTATTTTTTGGCGAAATTACGCCTGTTCACCGGACTGACCGGAACCAGCAAGTCGAACAAGCGTGCCATTGTAAACGTGGACGACCCTGCAGGAGACCGGATCAAACAGCTTTGTCCGGCCCCGGTGTGGAGCTATGGATTGAAAGCAAAAGCGGATCTGCGAGCCGAGCATGTCCGGCTATCGCTCGGCGGTACGACCTTTACGGCGGCGACACCAGCCGGGTCCTTTTCAGTCGAGAGTCATTTGGTGGGTGAGCACAACGTCTATAATTTGTTGGCCGCGATCGGAGTGGCGCTTCATGAGGGGGCCACGCCGGATCAGGTTCGCCAGGCGGTTGCGCAGGTTACGAATGTGCCGGGACGGTTCGAGCGTGTTGTGGCGGGACAGGAATTTACCGTCGTTGTCGATTATGCCCACACGGAGGATGCGCTCGCCCGGCTGTTGACCGCTGCGCAGACGCTTAAAACCGGACGTGTCATCACCGTATTCGGCTGCGGGGGAGATCGTGATCGCGGAAAGAGACCGAAAATGGGAAGGGCAGCCGTGCGGTACAGCGATGTGGTGATACTGACCTCCGACAACCCACGAACCGAAGACCCATTTTCGATTCTCCAGGACGTCGAGGTCGGCGTGGCTGAAGCCTTGAAGCAGCGCTCACAAGTCTTGTATCGAAAGGTTGCTGACCGGCGGGAGGCTATCGATGAGGCGGTGCGAGAGGCCCGTTTCGGCGACATGGTACTGATCGCCGGGAAAGGGCATGAGGATTACCAGATCATCGGCACCAAGAAATATCATTTCGACGACCGTGAAGTAGCACGTGAAGCCATTGAACGGCGTAAGACCTGTGCATGACCAAGGGTAGGACTGCTTGATGCGGAGAAGAGGCCCCATGCCGCTGTTAACCGTCGAAGAGCTGCGGGAAGTGATCAGCACCAAGATCGTGGCCGGTGCTGGAGCCGGCTGGATGAAACAGCCAGTTCGGCAGATCAGTCTCGATAGCCGGTCGATCCGCTCCGGAGATCTTTTCCTGGCCATGAAAGGAGAGCGTTTTGACGGGCATGATTTCGTCGGTGCTGCGTTATCGCGAGAGGCCGCGGGGGCGATCGTTCATGACTCCTATGATGCAGGGCCGCTTGCAATACAACCTAATCCGAAGCGAATGGCCCCGTTCATCTTGGGCGTCCGTGACCCGTTATTTGCGTATCAGCAGCTTGCGACTCACCATCGAAGCCGGTTTGACATTCCGGTTGTGGCAGTGACGGGGAGCAACGGCAAGACTACCACCAAGGAGATGGTCGCCAGCGTGATGGCGCATCGGTGGAGGGTGCTGAAGACCGAGGGCAATCTGAATAACCGTATCGGAGTTCCCCAGACTCTGTTCCGGCTCAACGGGCGGCATGAAGGAGCCGTAATCGAGATGGGCGTCGATCACGCCGGCCAGACGATCAGGCTCTGTGAAATAGTCAGACCGACGATCGGAGTGATCACCAATATCGGCCCGGACCATTTGGAGTTCTTCGGGAGTATGGAAGGGTCCGCCCAATCAAAAGCCGAATTGTTGGATTTGCTGCCTTCCGACGGTACGGCGGTGCTCAATGCGGATGATCCGTACTACGATTACCTGGTAGCGAGAACCGTATGCCGGGTAGTGTCGTTCGGATTTTCCTCCAAATCCGATGTGCGTGCGACGGATGTGAAATCCGATGGACGAAACGGGACGATCTTTCGCCTACAGCTTCCTGGCAAAGTCCGCCACACCATCGTCCGCATCCATGTGCAAGGAGATCACAATGTGACCAATGCATTGGCTGCGGCAGCAGTCGGAGCGGTGCTTGGTCTTCCCGGAGCCGTCATTGCCCAAGGACTCTCTCGTTTCCGGCCTGCCGCAATGCGATCACAAGTGTTCGTGAGTCACGGGGTCACCGTCATCAATGACTGTTACAACGCGAATCCGGCGTCGATGAAAGCGGCGGTTCAACTGTTGGTCCAACGGGGGGCAGGTCGGAAGAAGATCGCTGTGCTGGGTGACATGTTGGAGTTGGGTGTGAATGCCGTGCCACTGCATGAGGACGTCGGTATGTTCGTGTCACAACAAGGCATCGATCAGCTTGTCGCATGCGGGACCTTGGGTCGGAGTTTGGCCGAAGGGGCGGAGCGGGCCGGGCTCGACCGAAGAAATATTGTCTTGGCCTCAGATGCGGCTGTGGCCGCCACCGTCGTCAAATCCATCGCGAAGCCCGGCGCTGTCGTGCTGGTGAAAGCATCACGCGGTATGAAGTTGGAACAAGTAGCCCAGGCGCTTCAAGGGACGAAGCGAACGGCGAGAAAGGCCTCGTAATCGAATGGTCGGCAGAATCGGCACAGAACGCACCGGTGTATAGAGGCAGACGGTAGACCATGCTGTATAACTGGCTGTATCCGCTGCATACGGACTTCTCGTTCCTGAACATATTTCGCTATCAAAGCTTTCGCATCATTTATGCTGCCGTCACTGCGTTTCTGATTGCGTTCGTTCT
>SXPO01000163.1 GCA_005793285.1 Nitrospiraceae bacterium | reverse complement strand
CGCCAGCTCATACCCGAATCCATCGCTGCCTGATTTGGGGAGAGATCGGCCGCCGGTGGCCAGGATGAGTCGATTTGCAACGAGAGTTCCATGAGTATGATGCACCCGGAAGCCCGCCTCTCCTCCAGTGGCTCGTTCAATGCTGTGGACGCGATGGTCCTGACACATTTCCACACCCAATTGGCGACAACGCTCAACGAGCGCATTCAGGACAGCCCGTGATTTGTTAGTGACAGGAAACAGTTTGCCGGTTTCTTCACGTTTGAGATCAACCCCTAGGGAGGCAAACCATGCGATCGTCTGCTCAACGGAAAACGCGGCCAGCACATTTTTGATGATCCGGCGATTACCGAAGAAATCGGTTGGGGTCACAACCTCGTGCGTGACATTGCAGCGCCCGCCGCCGGACACGAGAATTTTTGCGCCGATGGTCTGTGCTCCGTCCAGCAGGAGAATCCGAAGGGCGTCGGCTGGTTTTGCTCGTTCTGCCGCTGCAATAGCAGCGGCAAGCCCTGCCGCTCCCGCTCCGATAATAGCGACAGCGCACGTCGGTAGTTCGTGAACATTAGACACTTTTAACTGCCTGTTAACATAGGATTAATCTCGCAATGGTACCGTGCCTCCCGTGTGTGGCTGGATTCGATACCGCCACGTATACAAGGAGGAGATCCCATGACTTGTCAAAAGTGCCATGGTCTGATGATCGAAGAACGGCAGCCGGAATTGTCACCAACCCTCATCGTCCATCGCTGTATTAATTGTGGGTTGATCGTCGATCCGATGCTGCTACAGAACCGCCGCAATCATCTGAAGGAGAAACAGTCATTGCTTCATGCGGCCTGAGAATGTCGTCCTGTCCGGTCAGGCGGGTGGTTAGCCTGCATGATCGGACCGGGCGGGGGAGTGGACGTTGCGCGCGCGGCTAGACCGAAAACTCTGCCCAGAGAAACGTATGGTCCGAAGGGTCTTTCGCTCGCCGCGGCTCGACGTCCACGTCAGCCCGCACGCATCGATCTGCCAGTGGTTTGGTCGATAGAATGTGGTCGATACGCCAGCCTTTATTCGCTTCCAGTGAACTCGGCGCCCGATAATCCCAGAACGTATATTGTTGTCTAGTCGGATAGAGTTTCACGAACAGGTCTTGAAACCCCCAGGCCAGAGTCTTCTCGTAGGCCTTGCGGGCCTCCAGGTGATAGCAGACGTGGTTTAAATGTTTGTCCGGGCTATGCAGGTCCATCGGCCTCGGCGCCACATTCATATCCCCACACCAAATCGCCGGAGCCTCTGGTGAAAGGTGTTGCTCGAAATACTTCCGCAGCCTCTCATACCACCCCAGTTTGTAGGCGTATTTCGGCGAGTCGATTTCAAATCCCTGTGGGACATAGGTGTTCACAATGGGAATGCCGTCGATGACGACCCTGAGCAAGCGCGCGTCCTCCGGTTCTCCTCCATCATCGAATCCGTAGAACACGGCCTCTGGTTTCTTTCGACTGAGAATCGCCACACCGTTGTATGATTTCATCCCACGATAGGTGATCTCGTATCCGGACGGGGTCAAGGCCAGTAGAGGGAATTCGCTGTCTTGCACCTTTGTTTCCTGGAGACAGAGGACGTCCGGTTTCTGGCGGTCGAGCCATTCCAACACGATGGGCAGACGTTTGCGCAGGGAATTGACGTTGAAGGTGGCAATTTTCATGAGACGCTCCACAATCTATTTGGCGGGTGCATCCTAGCAAAAGCGGGAGAGGGCAACAAGGTTTGAAATGGTGTACTTCGCCACCGTCGCGAGTCGATTGAGTCAGCAACGCGAGTCATGATATGACACAGGTGGATAGATTGGCATCTACAGGAGTAGTGGGTTTCAGTGAAGAGTGTGCGGGGTGTAGTTGGAAACAGTGAGTCAGACAGGATAAAGTGGCGAGTGCAAAACGGCGATCAAGAAATCACATCCACTAGTAGGCAGAAAGGAGCCAGAGATGAGACGACACGGGAGGTTTGGGAGGCTGGGACAGATCGCGATGATGGGGCTGGGCATTGCGGTGGCGTTGCCGCTGCTTTCGGTCGGCGAGGTGCGAGGGGAAGAGTATAAGCTCAAGGTCCCCTTCGGCCTCGAAGCGTCTGCCGCCGTGATTTCAGCCGACAATCCCTTGACGAAGGAGAAGGTTGAGTTAGGCCGGCTGCTGTTCTTCGACAAGCGATTGTCGCAAGACAACACCATTGCCTGTGCGAATTGTCATATGGCGAAATTCGCATTCACGGATGGCCAGCCGGTCTCTGCTGGTATCCGAGGCCAGAAGGGCGGTCGCAGTGCGCCGGCATCCTTCAACCGGGTGTTCAGCAGCGTTCAATTTTGGGACGGCCGGGCCCCGACATTGGAAGCCCAATCGGTTGGTCCGTTTACCAATCCGATCGAGCACGGCTTTGCGAACTACGATGTGATGAATGCGAAGGTGATGAAAATACAAGGCTACCGGAAACTCTTCAAGCAAGTTTTCGGCGATGATACCATCACGACGGAAAGAGTGGGCATGGCCATCGCCAGCTTCCAGCGCACGGTCCTCTCCGGTAATAGTCCGGCAGATCGATTCGATCAGGGAGGAGAAGCAGGGGCAATTTCAGAAGCGGCGCAAAAGGGTCTCGTCCTGTTCCGGGAAAAAGCACGGTGCACCAAGTGCCATTCTGGGTTCAACTTCACCGACGAAAAATTTCATAATCTCGGCATCGGCTGGGATGACAACAAGGTCGATCTCGGCCGCTACATGGTAACCGGCAATGCGGAAGAGATTGGCGCCTTTAAGACCCCGACCTTACGCGAGATCGCTCGAAGCGCGCCGTATATGCACGATGGACGCTTCAAAACTCTTGAAGAAGTCGTGAATTTCTACAACAAGGGTGGCGTTAAGAATCCTCACCAGGACAATCTCATCATTCCGCTCGACCTGACGGACCAGGAAAAGCGCGATCTGGTGGAATTTCTCCACGCGCTGAATGGTGAGGGCTGGCAGCAGGTCTCAGCGCCCAAGTCGTTCCCGAAATAAGATAGTAGACAGAACCGTATTGCACGATCTGCATGGAAGGGCTCCCTTCGACCGACGGTCGAAGGGAGCCCTTCTTTATGTGCCTGATTGGTGAGAGTCTTGATGCATGTTGTACTTCCAGGGTCCCCGACCTGAATAACAAGGGCTGGATTTGTCCATCAAGTTTTCGGTACCTTGAGAGGCTGCATGCCCCTTCAGGTGCGGTTATCGTAGGAGTTAATCCGGTATGGATGTGGATGCTCGACTCATAATCTGCGCGGCGGTTACCAGTATGTTTCTTGAGGTTGCTTTTTCTTCTTCTCATTTCGCATTAGCAGGCGATAGCCGCCTAGCCAGACAGGAGTTTGTACCGGCCGACTCGACGAGAATGGCAAAGTCTGGTCTGCTCGCTGCTCCACATATAGTGAATGCTTTGCCTGGGTCTGATGGAGAGTTCAGGGCCGGCAACAAGGTCAAATCGGTGGCCAACGGCGGTGCGCCCCACCACTCAGGCCCATCGCCGCACATTCCGCATGAAATGATTGGAAAGGATGGGGCTCCGATGGTGTTGGTGCCAGCGGGAGAATTTGCTATGGGAAGCGATAAGGGCGATGAAGATGAATTCCCCGTCCATCGTGTGAATCTGAATGCGTTCTACATCGATAAGTTCGAGGTGACCAATGGACGGTTTGCCAAGTTCGTGGATGCGATTCAGAGCGAGCCTCCGTGGGGTTTTGCGGACAAGGATACGCCCGTGACCTCTGCTGATCGGCCGGTACGTTGGGTCAGTTGGATGGATGCGATGGGCTATTGCCTGTGGGCCGGCAAGCGGCTTCCGACGGAAGCAGAATGGGAAAAGGCGGCGCGCGGGACCGATGGACGGATCTATCCGTGGGGAAATGATCAACCGACTCCGGTTCATGCTGTGTACGGTTT